>CALUTX010000029.1 GCA_944323815.1 uncultured Parabacteroides sp.
CGGACACTGGAGGATATTTATATAATGTATAAGGGAGACCGCAATGAGGCGCAATTCAAAGCGTTGGAAACTTATCTGAAGCGGGTTTGGTTTGCCAACGGTATCCATCATCATTATGCGGAAGATAAATTTGTGCCGGGTTTCACGGCTGACTTTTTCCGGAACTGCGTGGAGCAGGTGGAACCGTCGATGTTGCCGTTGCGTGAAGGGCAGACCGTCGAGCAGCTTGTGGAAGAGCTGACACCGGTAATGTTCGACCCGTCGGTGTTGGCCAAACGGACGGTGCAGAGTGGCGATGTCGATTTGATTGAGGCTTCTGCCAACCATTATTATGACGAAGGGGTGACGCAAAAAGAGGTAGAAGATTTTTATGCCGCCATGAAGGCTGGTAAAGACACCATCACCCCAATTTCATACGGTTTGAACAGTCGGCTTGTGAAAGAAAACGGTCGTTTGGTCGAAAAGATTTGGCGCGTAGGCGGACTTTATTCGCAAGCGATCGAGCGGATTGTGGCGGAACTGGAAAAAGCGATTCCCTTTGCCGAAAACGAGGCGCAGCGCAAGATTATCGAAACATTGATTGATTACTACCGCACGGGCGATCTGAAAACCTTCGACGCCTATTCGGTTTTGTGGGTCGAAGATACAGCGTCGGAAGTCGATTTCGTGAACGGCTTCATTGAAACCTACGGCGATCCGTTAGGCATGAAGGCAAGCTGGGAATCGACGGTCAACTTTATTAACAAGGAGGCCACCAAGCGGACGAAGATTATCAGCGATAACGCACAATGGTTTGAAGATCATTCGCCGGTTGACAAACGTTTCAAGAAGGAACAGGTGAAGGGTGTCAGTGCGAAAGTCATTACCGTAACGATGCTGGGCGGCGATTGCTATCCTTCGACACCGATTGGAATCAACCTTCCGAACGCTGACTGGATTCGTCGCGATCATGGATCGAAGTCTGTCACCATTGAGAACATCACGGAGGCATACGACAAGGCTTCGCAAGGCAGCGGCTTCAATCAGGAATTTGTCTGGAGCGATGTCGAACGGGTGTTGATCAAGAAATATGGTTTCATTACAGATAACTTGCACACTGATTTGCACGAATGTTTGGGGCATGGTTCGGGCAAACTGCTTCCTGATACTGATCCGGATGCTTTGAAGGCGTACAGCTCGACGCTGGAGGAGGCGCGTGCGGATTTGTTCGGGCTTTACTATTTGGCGGATCCGAAAATGGTGGAACTGGGACTTGTCCCGGACGAGCAGGCATACGAGGCGGAATATTATAAGTATATGATGAACGGTTTGATGACCCAGTTGGTTCGCATTGAACTGGGCAAGGATGTCGAAGAGGCGCACATGCGTAACCGACAGCTCATCGCCCGTTGGGTCTATGAACAAGGAAAAGCCGAGCAGGTGGTTGAGTTGAAGAAGCGGGACGGGAAAACCTATGTGGTTATCAACAACTATCCGAAGCTGCGCGAACTTTTCGGCAAGCTTTTGGCGGAGGTGCAGCGCATCAAAAGCGAAGGCGATTTTGCAGTCGGCAAGCAGCTGGTTGAACAATATGGCGTGAAGGTGGATCCTGTGTTGCACGCGGAGGTACGTGAACGATATGAGAAGCTGCATTTGGCTCCCTACAAGGGTTTTGTGAATCCGGTGATGAAAGAGGTGCGCGGTGCCGACGGCGAAGTGACCGACATCGTGTTGGATTACACGGAAGGATACGCCGAACAGATGCTCCGTTACAGCCGCTACTATTCGTTCCTTCCCTCTTACAATGATTAATCGGACGATATGGAACAGGCAGAATTGATACGGTCCATCCGCAACCGCCTTCGTCTGGCGATGAACGGCGTCGTGGCGACCAGTATGCGCGAGAAGGGGATGCACTACAAGCTCATCTTCGGTGTATCCCTACTCGAACTTCGCGAGATTGCAGAGGCGTTTCGCGAAGAGGCGTCGGTGGAGCTGGCGGAGGCGTTGTGGAAAGAAGATGTGCGCGAACTGAAGATGTTGGCGACGATGTTATGCCCGCCTGACACGTTCGCGCACGAGCGGGCGGAAGCATGGGTTGCCGACGTCCCCTATCTGGAGATTGCCGAGCAACTGGCACGTAATCTGCTGTGGAAAATGGCAGAGGCGGACGAAATGGCAGTCCATTTGCTTTATGATAGGCAGCATGCCTATGCGCGGACTTGTGCATTTCTGACTTTCGTCTATCTTTTTACGGCGGAAAAACCGATTGAAGCCGCTCATCTGAATGCGTTTTGGGTGGAGGCGGTCCGCACGCTCGCCAGCCGGGCGTTCGGGGCCTCGTCTTACGAGAAGAGAGCGGCACTCACGGCGTTGAAGCGTTATGGACGGCAGTCCGACGAGCAGGCGCAGCGTGTTTTGGGTGAATTGGCACGTTTCAAGGAGTCCGCTGACGTGGAGGAGCGGGAAATGTATCACGATTTGGCATTCGAATTTGCTTTTGAGAAAGCTGCGCAGCATGACACTATTATCAACCGGAAATGAATATTTGCAGCGCCGGTTTTCTGATTCAAATAAATACGTTATCTTTGTCGGGCATGTGAAAGGTTCACCGGGAAGAGATGGAAACGAAGAAATATATCGAGTTGCAAGAATGCTTTTCAAGTTACCTCTCAAAAAAGGGGTTGAGGCGGACGGAAGAACGTTTTGCCATTTTGGAATGTATTTGCGACCTCAAAGGGCACTTTGATGTGTATGTGTTGCATCGGAAAATGGAAGAAGCAAACTATCACGTGAGCCGGGCAACAGTGTATAATACGATTGAAGTGTTGGTGGAATGCGGTCTTGTGGTTCGGCATCAGTTTCCGGTTTCGTCTCAGCAGTATGAACTGAGGGCGTATGCCGAAACACATTCGCATTTGATTTGCATGCAGTGTGGAGCGGTTCGGGAGTTGAAGAACGAGGCGTTGCAGAAGAGTATCGTTTCGATGCAGATTCCTCGTTTCACGTCAGTTTATCATGCGCTTTATATTTATGGTTTGTGTCAGAAATGCAGCCGGCTTCAGGCGGGCAAGAAAAGTAAGAATATTAACGAATAGAAATAAAGACAATGAAAGTTGATGTATTATTAGGATTGCAATGGGGAGATGAAGGCAAAGGCAAAGTGGTCGATGTGCTGACTCCGAAATACGATATGATTACACGTTTTCAGGGAGGCCCCAATGCCGGACATACATTGGAATTTAATGGAGAAAAATATGTGTTGCGCTCGATTCCTTCCGGAATTTTTCAGGGAGGGAAGATGAACGTAATCGGTAACGGCGTCGTGCTCGACCCGCTCTTGTTCCGCCAAGAGGCTGAAGCGCTTGCGGCAAGCGGACATGATTTGACAAAACAGTTGTATATCTCCAAGAAAGCGCATTTGATTCTCCCGACGCACCGGATTCTGGATGCGGCTTACGAAGCGGCGAAGGGCTCCGGGAAAATTGGCACGACGGGAAAAGGTATTGGCCCGACCTATACGGACAAGGTTAGTCGCAACGGCTTACGCGTGGGCGACCTTTTGCATGAATTTGACCGGAAATATGCGGCTGCCAAAGCGCGTCATGAAGCGATTCTTCATTCATTGCATTATGACTACGATGTGACGGAGTTGGAGGCAGAATGGTTCAAGGCGCTGGACTATTTGAAACAGTTTAACCTGATTGACAGCGAGCATTTCATTAATCGTAGCCTCAAGGAGGGAAAGTCTGTTTTGGCCGAAGGAGCACAGGGAACGATGCTGGATGTGGATTTCGGTTCCTATCCGTTCGTGACCTCTTCGAATACAATTTGTGCCGGATGTTGCACGGGGCTGGGCGTTTCACCGCGTAATATTGGTGAAGTGTATGGCATCTTCAAGGCATATTGTACGCGGGTGGGCAGCGGACCCTTCCCGACGGAACTATTTGATGAAACGGGCAAGCGGATTCGCGATATCGGACATGAATATGGTGCGGTCACGGGACGTGAACGGCGTTGCGGCTGGATTGATCTTGTCACATTGAAGTACGCCATCATGATTAATGGCGTTACCCAACTGATTATGATGAAGAGCGATGTGTTGGATGGTTTCGAAACGGTAAAGGCTTGCGTCGCCTACAAGGTGAACGGCGAGGAGATAACCGAATTCCCGTTCGAAATCAATGAAGGTGTTGAACCTGTATATGTCGAATTGCCCGGCTGGAACGTGGACATGACAAAGATGCAGAGCGAAGACGAATTCCCGGAAGAGTTCAACGCTTATCTCTCTTTCCTGGAAGAGGAATTGGAGGTGCCCATCAAGATTGTGTCTGTCGGTCCGGATCGCGAGCAGACGATCGTGAGATATGAGGAAGAATAGAACAGTGGACGGTATCGTTTTGGCAAGATTTTTGTTGATGGTATAACGTATCACCATAAAAATTTAAAAGAAGATGACGTATTGGATTATATTTATCGGTGTAGCCGTCCTGAGTTGGTTGGTTTCTTATCGCTTGAAGAGTAAGTTTGAGAAATATTCTCAAATCCCGATGCCGAACGGCATGACCGGGAAAGATGTGGCAGAAAAGATGTTGCGTGAAAATGGTATTTATGATGTGCGTGTCACCTCGACGCCGGGACATCTGACAGACCACTACAATCCGATGGATCAGACTGTCAACCTGAGCGAATCGGTTTATTATAGTAACAGCATTGCGGCAGCAGCCGTAGCCGCGCATGAGTGCGGACATGCCGTACAGCATGCAACAGCATACGCTCCGCTTCGGATGCGCTCGGCATTGGTTCCGGTTGTCAGTTTTGCCTCTCGCTGGGTGATGTGGGTGTTGCTCGCAGGTATGTTGATGTTGCAGACATTTCCGCAATTGATGTTGTTCGGGATTATCCTGTTTGCCTTGACTACGCTGTTCAGTTTTATTACACTTCCGGTTGAGATTAATGCAAGCCAACGGGCGTTGGTTTGGTTGAGCCGGGCGGGCATTACGAACGTATATACGCACGATAAGGCGGAAGATGCTTTACGGGCTGCGGCTTATACTTATGTGGTGGCTGCGTTGGGTTCACTCGCCACATTACTTTATTATATAATGATATTCATGGGCGGAAGAAGAGACGAATAAAAAAATTGCGTTGATTTGTGCTGAAGCGGAGATTGCTCTTGTGGGGGGAGCGTTTCCGCTTCTTTTTTTTCGATGAAAAACATTACCTTTGCGCGTAAAAAATAAAAATAGGAAATCATGCAAAAGCCATCTATCCCAAAAGGTACAAGAGATTTTTCGCCAGAAGAAATGGCGAAGCGTAATTATATATTTAATACGATTCGTGAGGTTTATCATCTCTATGGATTCCAACAGATCGAAACTCCCGCGATGGAAAATTTGTCTACGCTGATGGGCAAATATGGTGAAGAGGGAGATAAGTTATTGTTCAAGATTTTGAATTCAGGCGATTGTTTGTCTGGCATGACAGATGAGGAATTGTTGGAACGCAATGCTGTGAAGTTCGGAGCAAAAGCTTGTGAGAAAGGTTTGCGTTATGACCTGACGGTTCCGTTTGCCCGTTTTGTTGTCCAGCATCGGAATGAAATCACGTTTCCTTTCAAGCGATATCAAATCCAGCCCGTTTGGCGTGCCGACCGTCCGCAGAAAGGACGTTACCGGGAATTCTATCAATGCGATGGCGATGTGGTTGGTTCCGATTCATTGATGAACGAAGTGGAACTGATTCAGATTATGGATGAGGTATTCCGGCGCTTCGGCATTCGTGTCTGCATCAAAATGAACAACCGGAAAATCCTTTCCGGGATTGCGGAGGTAATTGGTGAAGCGGATAAGATTGTCGATATAACCGTTGCTATCGACAAGTTGGATAAGATCGGCTTGGAGCAGGTAAACGAGGAACTTCGTTCGAGAGGCTTGTCCGATGAAGCAATTGCTCGTTTGCAACCCATTATTCTTTTGACAGGGACGAACCGGGAAAAGTTGGCAGTGTTGAAAGAAGAACTTGCCCAGTCGGAGATTGCACAGAAAGGAATCGCAGAGATGGAGTTTATTTTAGACCGAATCGAACAAGTCCCGATGAATGCCGAGTTGGAATTGGATTTGACGTTAGCCCGTGGATTGAATTATTACACCGGAGCTATTTTTGAAGTGAAAGCATTGGATGTTCAAATTGGCAGTATTACTGGCGGAGGACGCTATGATAACTTAACGGGTGTTTTTGGTTTGAGCGGTGTGTCGGGCGTAGGTATTTCTTTTGGTGCCGACCGGATATTCGATGTGTTGAACCAGTTGGATCTGTATCCTGCCGATTCATTGCAGACAACTCAATTGCTGTTTGTGAATTTTGGAGCGCGTGAAGAAGCCTATTTGTTTCCGTTGATTGCAAAAGTACGTGCGGCCGGTATTCGGACAGAGCTGTATCCGGAAGCTGCTAAGATGAAGAAGCAGATGAGTTATGCGGATACAAAGAAAATTCCTTTTGTCGCCCTTGTCGGGGAGAATGAAATCGAAGCGGGGAAAGTAAATCTGAAAAATATGCTGACCGGTGAGCAGAATTCTGTGACGGTGGAAGAGTTAATCGAACAGTTGGGATAAGACGCCTCGCTTATACAAGATAAGACGCCTCTGTGAAAAGCACAGGCTTTTTTTGTTACCCAAGTAGGTCATCCTGTCAGTTTGTTGTGACAAAGGAGGTGGGAGACAAGTGTAAAATTGACAGACTTTTTCTTGTCGAGGTTTTTGGCATACTATTCGCAAAGGGTTTAGCGTGCTTGATAAGCACAAAGATAAAACGTAATATTATTAACAATTAAAAGATATACAACAATGAACATTAAACCTTTAGCAGACAGAGTGCTGATTAAGCCGGCTGCAGCAGAAGAAAAGACACTGGGCGGAATCATTATTCCGGATTCAGCAAAAGAAAAACCTTTAAAAGGTGAAATAGTTGCCGTTGGCCACGGAACAAAGGATGAAGAAATGGTTGTAAAAGTAGGTGATCAAGTTCTGTATGGTAAATATGCCGGAACGGAGATTGAATTGGAAGGCGAGAAATATTTGATTATGCGCCAGTCTGATGTCTTGGCAATCATTTAATGCATGGAGAATTGAGAATTAAAAAATAAATCAAACATAGAAAGGACTGAAATCATGGCAAAAGAAATTAAATATGATATGGATGCCCGCGACCTTTTGAAGAAAGGTGTGGACGAATTGGCAAATGCCGTTAAAGTAACATTAGGCCCGAAGGGACGTAATGTAATCATCGAGAAGAAATTCGGTGCTCCGCACATCACAAAAGATGGTGTGACGGTTGCGAAAGAAATCGAATTGGCTTGCCCGTATGAAAACATGGGTGCTCAATTGGTAAAAGAGGTTGCTTCTAAAACCAATGACAATGCCGGCGACGGAACAACAACAGCTACTATTTTGGCACAATCTATCATTGGCGTAGGGTTGAAGAACGTAACAGCCGGTGCAAACCCGATGGATTTGAAACGCGGTATTGACAAGGCTGTCGCTAAAGTCGTTGCAAGCATTGCAGATCAAGCAGAAGAGGTTGGCGATAAATTTGAAAAGATTGAACATGTCGCTAAGATCTCTGCCAACGGTGACGAGGCTATTGGTAAATTGATTGCTGAAGCCATGCAGAAGGTAAAGAAAGAGGGCGTTATCACGGTTGAAGAGGCAAAAGGAACTGAAACAACTGTTGACGTGGTAGAAGGTATGCAGTTCGATCGCGGATACATCTCTCCGTACTTCGTAACCAACACGGAAAAGATGGAATGCGAGATGGAGAACCCGTACATCTTGATCTACGACAAGAAAATCTCTGTGTTGAAAGACCTGCTGCCTATTCTGGAACCGGTTGTACAGAGCGGACGTCCGTTGTTGATCGTGGCTGAAGACATCGACAGCGAAGCATTGGCTACATTGGTTGTCAACCGTCTGCGTGGCTCGTTGAAGATTTGTGCAGTGAAGGCTCCGGGCTTCGGCGACCGTCGGAAAGCCATGTTGGAAGACATCGCTGTGTTGACAGGTGGTATCGTCATCTCCGAAGAAAAGGGCTTGAAGCTGGAAGGTGCCACAATGGATATGCTGGGAACTTGCGAGAAGGTTACAGTTGACAAAGACACAACGACTATCGTCAACGGCGCAGGCGACAAAGAGGCTATCCAAGCACGTATCAGCCAGATCAAGACGCAAATCGAGAACACGACTTCTGATTACGATAAAGAGAAATTGCAGGAACGCTTGGCTAAGATGGCCGGTGGTGTAGCTGTTCTTTACGTAGGTGCTCCTTCTGAAGTAGAAATGAAAGAGAAGAAAGATCGCGTAGACGACGCTTTGCATGCAACTCGTGCTGCTATCGAAGAGGGTACGGTTCCGGGTGGTGGCGTAGCTTACATCCGTGCAATCGAAGCGTTGGAAGGTTTGAAAGGCGAAAACGAGGACGAAACAACAGGTATCGAAATCGTTAAACGTGCCATCGAAGAGCCGTTGCGTCAGATCGTTGCCAACGCAGGTAAAGAAGGCGCCGTTGTTGTTCAGAAAGTAAAAGAGGGCAAGGGTGACTTTGGTTACAACGCTCGTACAGACAAGTATGAGAACCTGTGTGCAGCAGGTGTAATCGACCCGGCTAAGGTAACACGTGTTGCATTGGAGAACGCTGCCTCTATCGCAGGCATGTTCTTGACAACTGAGTGCGTGATTGCCGAGAAGAAAGAAGAAACACCGGCTGCTCCGGCCATGAATCCGGGCATGGGTGGCGGCATGGGCGGCATGATGTAATCATCCGATAACACCCGTAGAGACGTGGCGCGCCGCGTCTCTTAGATAAATAAGAATCCAAGAAAGGCAGGACATGCGATTCGCGTGTCGCTGCCTTTTCTTTTGGAAAAACGGGATGGAAATAGAAAAGTTTCAAAAATTCCCATTGTGTGAAACAAAAGTTTCCTCGGCAAGAAACTTTTGTTCCACTGCGAAGAAACTTTAGTTTTCTGCCGAGGAAACTTTTTCCGCAAGGCGGAGAATTAACCATTAGGCTTCGCGCCCAGTGAAAAATAATTGTCAATTGTCCATTATCAATTGTCAATTGTTTCTAAATTTGCACCTTAATTGGTAGTAACAGAATCAGATAAATTATGTATAGAACAAGAACATGTGGCGATCTGCGCTTGGCTGACGAAGGACTGGTGATTACGTTGGCGGGCTGGGTGCAGCGGATTCGGAAGATGGGCGGGATGACCTTTGTGGACATCCGCGACCGGTATGGGATTACCCAGTTGGTGTTTAATCAAGAGGTGGATGAGGCGCTTTGCGAACAGGCGAATAAGCTGGGCCGGGAGTATGTGATTCAGGCGACGGGCACGGTGCGCGAGCGTTCGAGCAAGAACCCGAACCTGCCGACGGGAGAAATCGGAATCATTGTGTGGGAACTGAACGTGCTGAATGCGGCTGTGACGCCGCCTTTTACGATAGAAGACGATACGGACGGCGGGGACGACCTGCGGATGAAGTTCCGTTATCTGGATTTGCGGCGCCATGCGGTGCGCAAGAATCTGGAGTTGCGCCACCGGATGGCGTTCGAGGTGCGTAGCTATCTGGACAAGCAGGGATTTCTGGAGGTGGAAACACCGGTATTGGTCAATTCGACACCGGAAGGGGCACGCGACTTTGTGGTTCCTTCGCGCATGAATCCCGGACAGTTCTACGCGCTGCCGCAGTCTCCGCAGACGCTGAAACAGCTGCTGATGGTTTCCGGCTTCGATCGTTATTTCCAGATTGTGAAGTGTTTCCGAGACGAAGATTTGCGGGCAGACCGGCAACCGGAGTTCACGCAGATAGATTGTGAGATGAGTTTTGTCGAGCAGGACGATGTGTTGGAATTGTTTGAAGGCATGGCGAAACATCTGTTCAAAACGATTCGCGGTATGGATATGAAGGAGCCGTTCCCGCGCATGACGTGGCACGACGCGATGAAATATTACGGAAGCGACAAGCCCGATTTGCGTTTCGGCATGCAGTTCGTCGAACTGATGGACATTATGAAGGGACACGGTTTCTCGGTGTTTGACAATGCAGCTTACATTGGCGGTATCTGCGCAGAGGGCGCGGCTACCTATACACGCAAGCAGCTGGATGCGCTGACCGAGTTTGTGAAACGTCCGCAGATTGGCGCAAAGGGCATGGTCTATGCCCGCGTGGAAGCTGACGGAAATGTGAAGTCGAGCGTCGATAAATTCTATACGCAAGAGGTGTTGCAGCAGATGAAAGAGGCGTTTGGCGCGAAACCGGGCGATTTGATACTGATTCTTTCCGGTGACGACGCGATGAAGACGCGTAAGCAACTTTGCGAGTTGCGTCTGGAGGTCGCCGGACAGCTGGGATTGCGCGACAAAGATAAGTTTGCTTGCTTGTGGGTGGTCGATTTCCCGCTTTTCGAGTGGAGCGAGGAAGACCAGCGTTACTATGCGATGCACCACCCGTTCACGTCGCCTAAGCCGGAGGACATTCCGTTGTTGGACAGCGATCCGGGAGCCGTGCGGGCGAATGCCTACGACATGGTTATCAACGGTGTGGAGGTCGGCGGTGGTTCGATCCGTATCCACGACAGCAAGTTGCAAGACAAGATGTTCCGCTTGCTGGGCTTTACGGAAGAGAAGGCGCAGGAGCGTTTCGGCTTCTTGATGAATGCCTTCAAATATGGTGCGCCTCCTCACGGCGGTTTGGCGTATGGCTTGGACCGTTGGGTCGCTTTGTTCGCCGGACTGGATTCTATCCGCGACTGTATCGCTTTCCCGAAGAACAATTCGGGTCGGGATGTGATGCTGGATGCACCGGGTGTGCTGGACGATTCGCAGCTGGAAGAGTTGTGCCTGAAGGTCGATGTGAAAGAATAAAGGATGATAAAGATTCGGGATATTATAAAAGAAATCGAGTTGTACGCTCCGTTGTCGTTGCAGGAAAGTTTCGACAACGCGGGCGTGCAGGTCGGTGATGTCAACCAGCCAGCGACAGGGGCGTTGCTCTGTCTGGATGTGACGGAAGAGGTGGTAGACGAGGCGATTGAGTTGGGGTGTAACTTGATTATTTCCCATCATCCGCTGGCTTTCAAGGCGTTCAAATCGCTCACGGGGTCTACCTATATTGAGCGTTGCATGATCAAGGCCTGCAAATATGACTTGGTGATTTATGCGGCGCATACCAATTTGGACAATGCCGCTGGAGGAGTAAATTTCCGTTTGGCAGAGTTGATCGGGCTGGAAAACGTCCGTGTGCTGAGTCCGCAGCGGGGGGCGTTGTTGAAGCTGGTAACGTTTGTGCCGGAAGAATATGCCGAGTTGATGCGGACGACGTTGTTCAATGCCGGCGCCGGTTCCATCGGTAATTATGATGCCTGCTGTTTCTACCAGTCGGGCAACGGCACGTTCCGGGCAGGAGAGGGGACGCATCCTTTCTGTGGTGAAATCGGTGAGTTGCATGTCGAAAAAGAGGTGCGCATAGAAACCATTTTACCTGCTTACCGGAAAGCGGCGGTCATGCAGGCGTTGCTGTCCGTCCATCCGTATGAAGAGCCTGCTTTCGATTTTTATCCGTTGGAAAACACATGGAATCAAGTGGGTTCTGGCGTGGTTGGCGAATTACCGGAGGAAGAAGACGAATTGAGTTTTTTGCAGCGGATGAAGGATTTGTTCCAAGTCGGTTGTGTCAAACATTCGGCGTTGACCGGCAGGCCGATACGGGAAGTGGCTCTCTGTGGGGGGAGTGGTGCTTTTCTGGTGAAGGATGCGATTCGTTATGGGGCGGATGTTTTCATTACGGGCGAGGCCAAATACAATGACTTTTATGACGTGGAAGATCACATTCTGTTGGCTGTTATCGGTCATTATGAGAGTGAAGTCTGTACAAAAGACATCTTTTATCGTTTAATCTCGAAAAAATTCCCTACCTTTGCCGTACATTTTTCAAATGTGAATTCAAACCCGGTAAAATATTTATAAGAATGGCAACAGATAAACAGTCAGCTGAAAAAGAAATTACAGTTGAAGAGAAACTTTCTACGCTGTATCAGCTCCAGACGATGATGACGGAGATTGATAAGATTAAGACGCTTCGGGGCGAGCTTCCGTTGGAGGTACAAGACTTGGAAGATGAAATCGCAGGGCTGGAAACACGTCTTCAGAATTATCAGTCGGAAATCAAAGACTTTGAGAATGCCGTTGTGGAACAGAAACATAAAATATCGGAGTCTTCGAGCTTGATTGAGAAATATAAGGCGCAGTTAGATAATGTTCGCAATAATCGTGAGTTTGATAATTTGTCCAAAGAAGTAGAGTTTCAAGGGCTTGAAATCGAGTTCTCAGAAAAGAAAATTCGCGAATATGGCGAAGCAATCAACCATAAAAAGGAAGACATCGCTCATTTGACGGAGAATCTGGAAGGCAGAAATGCCGATTTGGCCCAGAAGAAAGGTGAATTGGATCAAATCATTTCAGAAACCAAGCAAGACGAAGAGCGGTTGCGCGAGAAAGCAAAGAAACTGGAAGCGAATATCGAACCGCGTTTGTTGGCAGCGTTCAAGCGGATCCGTAAGGGTGCACGAAACGGTTTGGCCGTTGTATGTGTACAGCGTGGCGCTTGCGGAGGTTGCTTCAATAAGATTCCGCCTCAGAAACAGTTGGACATTAAATTGCACAAGAAGATTATCGTTTGTGAATACTGCGGTCGTATCATGATCGACCCTGAATTGGCAGGTATAGACGAATAAATGATGCGCGACATTGTCCGTGCATATATAGATAAATATCAGTTGCTTACTGTCGGGAAGCCAGTGTTGGTCGGCGTAAGTGGCGGAGCAGATTCGATAGCCTTACTCACTGTGTTGGTGGAGTTGGGCTATTCTTGTATTGTCGGACATTGTAATTTCCATTTGCGGGGAGAAGAGTCGATGCGTGACGTGCATTTCACGGAAACGTATGCGCGGAAGCTGGGACTCCCTTTTGTGAAAGTGGATTTTAATACGCGCGACTATGCGGCTGAGCATCATCTCTCGGTAGAGATGGCGGCGCGCGAGCTGCGTTATGCGTGGTTTGAGGAAATGCGATGCGTGCATGATGCACAGGCGATTGCGGTGGCTCACCATCGAGATGATAATGTAGAGACGGTTCTGATGAATTTGATTCGTGGAAGCGGCATTCGTGGGATGAGTGGCATCCGACCTAAAAATGGGTTTGTGATACGGCCTTTGTTGCCGGTAACTCGGCAGGAAATTTTGCAATGGCTGGCTGAACGGCAATTGGAATATGTGACAGACAGCACAAACCTGTCGGCGACCTATACGCGTAACTTTATCCGATTGCGCGTTCTGCCTTTGTTGGAAACGATTAATCCGTCTGTGCGAACAGCCATAAACCGTACCGCCGAGCATCTGGCCGAAACCGAATCGCTGTTTGCGTATGTGATGGCAGATGCAAGAAAGCGGGTGTTTGAAGCAGAGAACCGCTTGTCGATTAAAGCGTTGATGCAATATCCTTCGCCAAAGACCGTTTTGTTTGAATTGTTGAAGGTGTTCCATTTTACTCCCTCTTCAGTAGATGAAATCTTTCTGTCGTTGACGAAAGAATCGGGCAAACTTTTTTTCTCCTCTTCTCATCGTCTTGTAAAAGACCGGGATTGCCTGTTGCTTTCTCCTTTAGCAGCGGCTGGTGAAAAAGAAGTTTATTTTTTGACGGGAGAAGAGGGGAGTTGGAGCGGCCCGATTGATTTGGCTTTTAGTCGGATTGTTAGAATCGAAGAGCTTCATATACAGAAAGATAAAGATATTGCTTATTTTGATTTGGATAAATTGAAGTTCCCGCTTGTTTTGCGCCATTGGCAGCAGGGCGATTGGTTTGTTCCCTTTGGTATGCAAGGACGTAAGAAGTTGAGTGACTATTTCTCGGATAAAAAGTTCAGCCATTTGGAGAAGGAACAGGTTTGGCTATTGTGTAGTGGAGATGAGGTGATATGGATTGTGGGAGAGCGTTCGGACAACCGTTTCCGGGTGGAGTGTGCGACGAAAAGATGCTTAGTGGTGAATTTTTTCAGGAAAAGGGTTGAGTAAGAGAAAAAATATGCTTACTTTTGCGAAGATTTACTCCGCAGATGTCGCTAAAGATTCGTTTTAGCTGGACAATTCGGTTTTCACATGAAATTATTAGTTGTCAAATTATAAAAGAAAAAGAGATAAAATGCGTCATGCATGGTTTGGTAGAATTTTGCATGTCGTGGTCTATATTATTAACTTCGCATTATGCAGAAATATAACATTCTAGAACTAAATGAAAAACTTCTTCCCGAGTTGCAAACTATCGCGGAAGAGTTGGGTATTAAGAAGATAAGTTCTTTGAAAAAAGATGAACTTATATATAGGATTCTTGACGAACAGGCTATTTCTTATGCCGGCATCCAAGCTGAAAAGGCAAAAGAGAAGGAGGCAAAGAAGGCAGAAAGGCAAACTAAAGCCAAGAAGGCAAAAGCAACGGCAAAGACAAAAGTGACAAAATCGGAAACAACCGACCAAGCGACTGCCCAAGAAACCTCGTCGGTAGAGGAAACTACCGTGAGCGTTCCGACTACGGAGGTGAAAACGCAGCCGGAGCGTAAAAAGAGAGCTCGCATTGAGAAGAAGGAAAAAGTGGCAGCTGTAGCCGCTCCCGCTTCTGATGCGGAAAAGGTTGCCGCTTTGCCGAAGCCAGTTGAGGAGAACACGGTTGTGGTCGTGAAGGTTGAGGACGAAAAAGAACCGGCACAAACGGTTGATGTTCCGGAACAGGTGGCAGAGCAAAAGCCTGCACCTGAAACCAAAGCTCCGGAAGGAAAGGCCGTAGAGAATGAGAGAGTGGAGAAACCTTTACTTCCGCCGGTAGTCATGGAAACGGAAGATGAAAATCCGGAGGAAAAAGAATTTCCGGAAAACGAGCCTGAGCAGGTGAAAGAGAAACCGGAAGCGACAGTGCCTCCGGTGGAGGAACATAAACGGATTGTATTCCGTCATCCGGATACGAAGTCTGTGTTGGATCAGCTGTTCCCGCTTGTTTCTTCTCCTTCCAAGCCTGAACCGAAAAATCAGAATCAGCAACAGAATAACCAACGCCAGAATAATAAACAGAATAATCAGAACAACCACAATAATCAGAAAAATAGCAATAACAATAATAACAATAACAACAATGCTCCGCAGGAAAAGCAATATGAATTTGACGGTATCTTGACGGGGACGGGTGTGTTGGAGATGATGCCGGACGGGTATGGTTTCTTGCGGTCGTCTGATTATAATTACTTGACCTCTCCGGATGACATCTACGTGTCGCAATCGCAAATCAAATTGTTTGGCTTGAAGACCGGTGATGTGGTTGAAGGGGCAATCCGTCCGCCGAAAGAGGGTGAGAAGTATTTTCCGCTGGTGAAGGTAGACCGGATTAACGGGCTTACGCCGGAAGAGGTGCGCGACCGTGTGCCGTTCGACCATCTGACACCGCTTTTCCCGGACGAGAAGTTTATGCTGACAGCACGTCGTTCGCCGAAGGTATATGACAATATTGCTGTGCGTGTGGTGGATTTGTTCTCGCCGATTGGCAAGGGGCAGCGCGGTTTGATTGTGGCGCAGCCCAAAACCGGTAAGACCATGTTGTTGAAGGATATTGCAAATGCGATTGCATACAATCATCCGGAAGTTTACATGATTATTTTGCTAATCGACGAACGTCCGGAAGAGGTGACTGATATGGCACGCAGCGTAGATGCAGAAGTGATTGCTTCGACATTCGACGAACCGGCTGAACGTCATGTGAAAATTGCCGAAATTGTGCTGAACAAGGCAAAGCGGATGGTGGAATGTGGACACGACGTGGTGATTCTTTTGGATTCGATTACCCGTTTGGCGCGTGCATACAACACGGTGCAGCCGGCCTCGGGTAAAGTCCTGTCAGGTGGTGTCGATGCCAATGCATTGCAGAAGCCAAAACGCTTCTTCGGTGCAGCTCGTAATATTGAAAACGGCGGTAGCTTGACGATTTTGGCAACGGCTTTGACTGAAACAGGTTCGAAAATGGATGATGTTATCTTTGAAGAATTCAAGGGTACCGGTAACATGGAGTTGCAACTCGACCGGAAACTTTCCAACAAGCGGATTTATCCGGCTGTCGATATTACGGCTTCAAGCACACGTCGCGACGATCTGTTGCAGGATGAAACAACTGTCAACCGGATGTGGATTCTTCGCAAGTATCTGGCCGATATGAACTCAATGGAGGCGATGGAATTTGTTAAGAAGCGGATGGAACAGACATTTGATAATATGGAGTTCTTGGCTTCCATGAATAGCTAAAAAGTTGCTCATATATTTTGTGTTCGACGAGGGTCGGACAGCTGTTTGACAAGGCTCGAACAGCCGTCCGACCCTCGTCGAACAGTTGTTTGACCCTTGTCAAACGCAAAATGGGGGCCGAGAGAAAAAATTTTCCTTTGCAGTTTCTTTGAAATATATGCCGGGATTTGTTTGGCGGATACGGGGAGAAGGGTTACATTTGTGCATAGATTTAATTTTTCATTTAAATAGCTGTTCATTTACCATGAAGGGAAATAACAAGAAAAAAGGCGTAAGTCGCCGAGAGTTTTTAGGCCTGTCCGCTCTTGGATTGGCGGGTTTAACTATTTTGCCCAGCTGGGCAATCAATGGTGTGCGAATCGCACCAAGTGATCGTGTGGTAATAGGTTTTGTGGGGTTAGGGCAGCAAGGCTTGTCCGACTTTACCAGTTTCTCAACTTGTCCGGGTGTACAGGTCGCTGCGGGTTGTGACGTGGATTCGCTGAAGCGTGAGCGTTTTAAACGGCGTGTAGAGGCTTGGCAGAAATCGCAGAATGTGGCTCCGCGTTGTGACCAATATGAGTTTTATGAGGAACTGCTGGAACGAAAAGACATTGATGTAATCGAAGTCGCAACACCGGATCATTGGCATGCATTAGTCGCGATTCATGCTTGTCAGAGTGGAAAAGATGTGTATTGCCAGAAGCCTTTGGCCTATACGATTACGGAAGGGTTGTCAATCGTGCGTGCAGTACGCGAGAATGATCGGGTGCTTCAGGTCGGTAGCCAACAGCGTTCGAGTAAAGAATTTCAAGATGCGATTGCGTTGGTGCGTGCCGGAAAGATCGGGCATATAGAGAAAATTTATGCGCGCGTGGGAGAGCCTCCCAAACCTTTGGATTTACCGGAAATGCCTGTTCCCGGTAATTTGAATTTCAATCAGTGGATGGGGCCGCTGAATGACCCGAAAATTCATTATCATCCGGATCTTTGTCCGCCCATATCATTGGAACCGGAGCAGAACGAACAGCTTTGGGGAGCATGGCGTTGGTATCAGGAAACGGGTAACGGATATACGGCCGATTGGGGTGCGCACATGTTTGATATCGCTCAAGCGGCTATTGGTATGGATGGCTCTGGCCCGATTGAGTTTATTCCTGCGGGTTATAACGGGACGACTTATGCCACGAT
>CALUTX010000030.1 GCA_944323815.1 uncultured Parabacteroides sp.
CTCGGGGGATGGTATGCAGTTGACCGGGACAATCTTCTCGAATCTGTCGGCAATTTTCGGGAATGAGATTTCTACTTTCCCCGACTATCCGGCAGAAGTACGTGCTCCTCATGGAACACTGAGTGGGGTATCAGGTTTTCAGGTGCATTTAGGATCACGTAAGATTTTCACACCGGGCGATAAGGCAGACGTGTTGGTCGCCATGAATCCGGCAGCATTAAAAGTAAATGTGAAGCACCTGAAACCGAATGCGATCGTGATAATCGACACGGATTCATTCAAGAAAAGTGATTTGGAGAAGGCACAGTTCGTGACGGACGATCCTTTTAAAGAATTGGGATTGGGAAGCGTACAGGTTGTGGCGGCAGCGATTTCGACCATGGTGAAAGATGGTTTGGCCGAGTTTGGATTGGACAACAAGTCGGCACTCCGCTGCAAGAACATGTTTGCACTCGGGCTGGTCTGCTGGCTGTTCGAGCGTCCGTTGGAGGAGGCGATGCATCTGCTTCAAAACAAGTTCGCCAAGAAGCCGGTTATTGCGCAAGCGAATATCAAAGCGTTGACGGACGGTTATAATTATGGGCATAATATTCATGCTTCCGTTTCCACCTATCGTATTGAGAGCAAGAAAGCGGCTCCCGGTTTTTATACGGATGTGAATGGAAACAAGGCGACATCATACGGATTGATTGCGGCAGCGGAAAAGGCGGGGTTGCAACTGTTTTTGGGAAGTTACCCGATTACGCCGGCGACGGATATTTTGCATGAGTTGTCGAAACGTAAAGATTTAGGTGTGATAACGGTGCAGGCGGAAGACGAGATTGCCGGTATCAGTACGGCCATTGGCGCCAGTTTTGCGGGTTGCTTGGCGGCTACTTCTACGTCCGGTCCCGGATTGGCATTGAAGAGCGAGGCAATTGGTTTGGCGGTGATTGCCGAGTTGCCGTTGGTAGTCATTGATGTGCAGCGCGGAGGCCCGTCGACGGGTATGCCGACCAAGAGTGAGCAAACCGATTTATTGCAGGCGCTTTATGGACGGAATGGTGAATGTCCGGTCGTGGTAATTGCTGCGGCAACGCCGACTGATTGTTTTGATGCCGCCTTCTGGGCCGGGAAGTTAGCTGTGGAGCACATGACGCCGGTTATTCTGTTGACAGATGCTTTCATCGCAAACGGCTCGTCTGCATGGAAGTTGCCGAATTTGGACGAGTATCCGGAGATTAAACCCAATTACGTTTCCAATTATGATGCCAGTGAAAAGGTTTGGAAACCTTATCGGCGGGATAAAGAGAGTTTGGTACGCTATTGGGCAATTCCGGGAACGGAGGGCTTTACGCATCGCTTAGGAGGTTTGGAGAAAGATTATGAAACCAGTGCCATTTCAACAGACCCGCTTAATCACCAGAAGATGGTCAAGACCCGTCAGGCGAAAATAGATAAGATTGCGGACTACATCCCAGACGTGGAGGTGGTAGGCGATGTAGAGGATGCTGACTTGCTGATTGTCGGGTGGGGCGGTACGTACGGACATTTGTATGAAGCAATGGAAACTTTGCACGAACAAGGGAAGAAGGTGGCGTTGGCTCATTTTAAATTTATTAGTCCGCTCCCTAAAAATACGGCAGAAGTATTGAAGCGTTATAAGAAAGTGGTTGTCGCAGAGCAGAACAACGGGCAGTTTGCCAATTATCTGCGTGGTAAGGTAGATGATTTTAACCCGTATCGTTTCAACCGTGTGAAAGGACAGCCGTTTATTGTCGCAAGATTGGTTGAGGAATTCACTAAAATAATGGAGGCTTAAAAGATGGCAGCAGAAGAAACTATTAAATATTTACCGAAAGATTATAAGAGTGACCAGTATGTACGCTGGTGTCCGGGATGTGGCGACCATGCCGTACTGAACTGTTTGCACAAGGCGATGGCTGAAGTGGGTGTGGCTCCTCATCAGATGGCTGTTATATCGGGTATCGGATGTTCGTCCCGCTTGCCTTATTATATGAATACGTACGGGTTTCATACGATTCACGGGCGTGGAGCTGCCATTGCGACGGGGGTGAAGACGGCCCGGCCCGACCTGAGTGTCTGGTTGATTACGGGGGATGGCGATTGCCTTGCCATAGGAGGAAACCATTTCATCCATGCTGTGCGGCGGAATGTGGATTTGAATATTGTATTGTTCAATAATAAGATTTACGGTTTGACAAAAGGACAGTATTCTCCGACTTCTGACCGTGGTTTCGTTTCTAAAAGTTCGCCATACGGGACGGTTGAAGATCCGTTCATTCCCGCAGAATTAGCATTGGGGGCTCGTGGTAACTTTTTTGCCCGTGCGATTGATGTCGACTTGCAGAACACGACGGAAATTTTGGCTGCATCGGCTCGTCACAAAGGAGCATCGGTCACGGAGGTGTTGGTCAATTGTGTCATCTTCAATGATGGTATCCACAAGAACATTACCGACAAGGAGGTGCGTGCCGACCGTACCATCTTCTTGCGTCACGGTGAGAAGATGCTCTTCGGGAAAAACAAGGAGAAAGGCATTGTTTTGGAAGGTCTGAAATTAAAGGCTGTAACCATCGGCGAAGACGGTTATACATTAGATGATGTATTGGTGCACGATGCCCATGAACGGGACAATACGCTACACATGATGCTTGCCATGATGGGAGGTGATATGCCGCTTGCACTTGGCGTGATTCGCGATGTCGATGCGCCTACCTATGACGAAGCGGTCCACCAACAAATCGAAGAGGTACAAGCCAAGAACCCGACGCGCACACTGCACGACCTTCTGATGCAAGGAGAGATCTGGGAAGTGAAGTAATTTATTTCGGATAAGATAGTCACAAGGCGTTAAGATTCGGATTTGAACATCTGAATTTTAACGCCTTGTTTTTTCTTTCTCCCGATAAGTAGAAGGTGACATACCAATGATTTTAGTAAAGACGCGGGAAAAATAAGCGGGTTCTTCAAATCCGAGTCGTATGGCAATCTCACTTAACTTCATGCTTGTCAGTTCGATATATTGGCAGGCCTTTTGGATTTTTAGGCGTATGAAATAATTAATAGGCGAAATGCCTGTCTCTTTTTGGAATAGGAAAGAGAGGTGCGACTCTGAGTAGTTGAAATGCTGGGCCAGATCTTGTAGGCTCAGGTTATTTTCGATATGTTCCTGCATGTAATAGACGACCCGCATGGGGAATGAAAGTTCTCTATGGTTCGGAATGCCGATATGCCGAAATTGATCCTGAAAAACAAAGGTGGATAATAGTAAATAGAGGCACATGGACGAATAGGCTAAATATTCTTTGATGTAACCCATCGCAAAACTGTTGTACGTCTCTTCGAAGAGCCGGATACGCTGTTGCTGTCGTGAATATTCGTCAGATAATATCGTTTGAGGAGACGGGTTAGGGGAGAGAAACGAGTGCATTAATTTCCCACGAAAATGAATCCAGTAGATTGTCCACGGCTCGTCTGTACTGGCTTCAAAAGAATACGGGACATACGGGGGAATCAGGACATATTGGTTTTTCTCGATTTGATAAGTTTTGTCATAAATATGGTATGTACCTTTTCCATCCGTGCAATAAATGAGCATGGCATAATCGACACCCTTGTCTTTTTGTATGGAATGAAATTTTACTTTTGGGAAAAAACCGATTTTACGAATATACAGATTTTCAATAAGCGGGTCGTTGCTGTATTTTTCCAACAATTCTTCCGGTAAAAAGACGAATCGTTCCCCTTTGAATCCTTCTTTTATTTTTGTCATAGCATAAAATCGTAAGATTGTATAAGTAAATCGGAACAAATTTACTGAAAAATAAGGTGGAAGTGAAATACTTTTGTAGGAAATAATAAAAAAATAGAAGTACAATGAGAAAAAGTAATTACGATAAAAAGCCTTTTACATGGGTAGACGGATGTATTTGGGACGGATGGCATGTAATTCTTGAAAAGTTGAAAGAACAAAATGAGCAGTGTCCGGACAGGAAGATTGTCATCGAATGTTACCAAGGTGTGTACATGAAGGAGGTTTTGAGTCACTTCGGGGAACTGTCGCCCGCCTTATTTGTGGATACAAGGAGGTTGTTTAAATCTTCGGAAGAGATAGAGCGCATGACGGAGCCTTATATGACGGACAATGTCCTGTTTGGCTATTGTGCCCATTTCTCGTATGCGGATTTTTTAGACAAAGGGAAAGTGGAGATTTGCCGGAGGCAAATTCAAAATACCAAGGGACTAATCGTTGTATGCGGGCATGGAGCAGCCGAGGCGTGTCCGGATTCGGACTTGTTGCTTTATGTGGATATGGCGCGATGGGAAATACAGCAACGTTTTCGGCGGAAGGAGGTCCATGGTTTAGGGGTGGATGATTATACGGTCGCTCCTTCTATCCATTATAAACGGGGATATTTTATTGATTGGATTGTGTGTGATAATCTGAAAAAGCGGTTATTGGAAAAAGTCGATTATTGGCTGGATACGCATATCCAAGAATCTCCGAAAATGATAGAGGAAGCGACATGGAAAGCTGGCTTGCAGAAAACAGCCCATCAACCGTTCCGCGTGGTCCCCTTTTTCGACCCGGCTCCTTGGGGAGGGCAATGGATGAAAGAGGTGTGCGATTTGGATAGAAACCAAGTGAACTTCGGTTGGTGTTTTGATTGCGTGCCGGAAGAAAATAGTTTGTATTTGAATGTCTCCGGAACCTTATTCGAAATGCCCTCCAACAATCTTATCTTTTATCAATCCAAAGCGGTGTTGGGAGGGCCGGTAGAGGCTCGTTTCGGGCAGAACTTCCCGATTCGTTTCGACTTTCTGGACACGATGGGAGGCGGAAACCTCAGTTTGCAGGTACACCCGACGACGCAATATATCCGTGATACGTTCGGCATGTTTTATACACAAGACGAAAGTTACTACCTGCTGGATGCCGAAGAGGGGGCAACGGTCTATTTAGGAGTAAAAAGCGGCGTTGTCCCGGAAGAGATGATACAGGCTTTGCAGGAAGCTCAGGATACAGGTAAAATGTTTGATGCTCAGAAATATGTGAATTGCTGGCCTGCCCAAAAACATGACCATTATCTGATACCTGCCGGCACGATTCATTGTTCCGGAGCGGGGGCGATGGTGTTGGAGATTAGTGCTACGCCCAATATATTCACGTTTAAATTGTGGGATTGGGGACGTTTGGGACTGGATGGCCGGCCCCGTCCGATTAACATACAGCATGGGGCCAATGTGATTCAATGGGAACGGGATACCGAGTTTACGCGAGCCCATTTGGTTAATCAGATAACAGAGATGGCATCAGGTGAAGGCTGGTGGGAAGAGCGAACGGGTTTGCATGAGAATGAATTCATAGAGACGCGCCGCCATTGGTTTACAACGAAAGTGGAGCATACGACCGGACGCGGTGTCAATGTATTGAATGTGATTGAAGGGGATGAATTGATTGTGGAAAGTCCGACCGGAACTTTTGAACCGTTTGTGGTACATTATGCGGAAACATTCATCATCCCGGCTGCTGTGGAAACATATACCATTCGTCCTTACGGCGCATCGGAAGGCAAATGTTGTGGAACCATTAAAGCGTATGTCCGTTTTTAAGTAGTGTTTTTGGAGAAGTTGAATAGGTTAGGAGCGAAACAACAAAAATGAAAGAGTATATGTGTATGGGTGATAAACGTATTGTCATGACATTGGATGCCGGAGGAACCAATTTTGTTTTTTCTGCGATTCGGGATAATGAAGAAATTGTAAGTCCGATTACGCTTCCGGCTGTGGTTGATGATATAGAATTGTGTTTGCAGACGCTGTTGGACGGGTTTCGTCGGGTACAAGCCGCTTTGCCGGAAAAGGCGGTAGCCATTAGTTTTGCCTTCCCCGGACCGGCTGATTATGTACATGGAATTATTGGGGATTTGCCTAATTTTCCAGCTTTTCGTGGTGGGGTGGCTTTAGGTCCTTATTTGCAAGAACAGTTTCAGATACCGGTATATATTAATAACGACGGGAATCTGTTTGCGTATGGGGAAGCATTGGCCGGAATCCTGCCGGAAATAAACCGCCAGTTGGAAGTTTCAGGGAGTACCAAACGGTATAAGAATCTGATAGGCGTAACATTGGGTACCGGATTCGGAGCTGGTGTCGTGATAGACGGGAATCTGGTTATTGGAGATAATGGAGCAGGGGGAGATGTCTGGTGTTTCCGGAATAAAAAATATCCGGAATATATCGTTGAAGAGAGTGTCAGCATCCGGGCGGTGAAACGGGTGTATCATGAACTTTCAGGCTCTTCTGACAAGACGCTGACTCCGAAAGATATTTATGAAATTGCAGAAGGAATTCGACAGGGTAACCGTCTGGCGGCTATCCGTTCTTTCGAGGAGTTGGGAGAGATGGCTGGGAATGCTTTGGCTGAAATGGTCACGATGGTGGATGGATTGATTGTGATAGGGGGAGGGCTGTCCGGAGCCTCTACATATATTCTACCGGCATTGATGCGTGAGATGAAAGAATCGCTTCAGATGATGGATGGAAGCCGTTTCCCCCGATTGCAGATGGATTTGTTTAATTTGGACGACCCGGAGGGAAAAAAAGTTTTCTTACGGGGAACACACTCCCAGATTCGTGTACCGGGAACCAATCGTTTGGTGACATACGACCCTTGTAAGCGGATTGGGATAGCTATTTCGAAGTTGGGGGCTGCCCGGGCTATTTCGTTAGGAGCCTACCAATATGCATTAAATCAATTGGATAAATAATATAAAACGTACATAAATCATGAAACACCTTTTTTTATCATTGATGACAGGGATTTGTCTGATTTCTTGTCATTCCATGCAGCAAGAATCGGTTTCGGATACCGAAAGTCTGATTCAATATGTAGAACCTCGCATTGGAACCGCTCATTGCCGTTGGTTTCACTTTGCGCCGGGAGCATTACCTTTCGGATTGGCGAAGCCGGGACCGGCAACGAATGCCAGTTTGGGGAATAAGAGTGGTTGGGAAGCGACCGGATATGACTACCGGGACTCTTCGATAGAGGGTTTTCCTTGCCTTCATGAATTTCAAGTAGGTGGAATCGTGTTGATGCCGACGAATGGGAAACTGGTTACGATACCAGGCTTACCGACAGACAGCGTGAAGAGCGGATACCGTTCTGCTTTCAAACGGGAGAATGAAATAGCGACTCCCGGTTATTACTCGGTTTTATTGGATGACTATCAAGTCAAGGCAGAGGTAACCGCGACGAAGCGGGTTGCCCTTTTCCGTTTCTCTTTTCCGAAGGGAGAGGAGAACCATCTACTTTTCGATATAGGGAACCGGCAGGGAGAGAGTGGAGCCGTTAAGGATGCCTTTGTTTCTTACACAGAAGACGGACGTGTGGAAGGTTGGGTCATTACAGAACCGGAATATGTCAAGAAATATCAGCGTGGAGCAGATGTCCGCATGTATTTTTCGGCTGTATTGGATCGGAAACCTTCTTCTTTCGGTACATTCCAAAAAGAGCAGCAACATGCAGGTTCGCGGGAATTACAAGGAATCGGAGCCGGTATGTATTTAACATTCTCGATGCAGCAGCCGGAGCAGGTAACGGCAAAAGTCGGATTATCTTATACTTCCATCGAGAATGCACGGTTGAATCTGAAGGAAGAAGCGGCAGACCTCTCTTTTGAGCAAGCGAAAGAGACGGCATGGAAGACGTGGGAGGATTATTTAGGTCGTATCCAAGTGAAGACGGCACGCACACAAGATAAAGTAAAGTTTTATACCGGTTTGTATCATGCATTATTAGGTAGAGGGTTGGCAAGTGATGTAAATGGGGCTTATCCCCGCCACGACGGAGGTATCGGGCAGTTACCGGTGAAAGAAGGGAAACCTGTTCATAACCTCTACAACACGGATGGCATTTGGGGTGGACAATGGGATCTTTCCCAGCTGTGGATTTTGGCTTACCCGGAGTATATTTCGGATTACATCAGCAGCCATTTGCAAATATACCAAGACGGCGGTTGGTTGGCAGACGGGGTGGCGAACAGTCGTTACGTTTCCGGAGTGGGGACAAACCAGCTCAGTTTAATTATCGCCGGTGCTTATCAATGTGGCATTCGCGATTTCGATACGCAGTTGGCATATGAGGCTTGTCTGAAGAATGAACTCGATGGAAAAGACCGACCTTTGGGAGCCGGTAAAGTCGATACGGAAGCATTTATCAAGTATGGTTATGTTCCTCATGAAGAGACTGGGGTAGGACCGGATGAATCATTCCGTTTTTCAGCCTCTCACACGCTGGAATATGCATTCAGTGCTTGGGCGGTTGCCCAGTGGGCGAAGGAATTAGGCGATACATCACACTATAAACAATTGATGCACTTGGCAAAGGGCTGGGAGCGGCTGTATGATACATCTACAAACTTTATCCGCCCGAAAAAAGCTGATGGACACTTTATTGATAACTTCGACCCGATGGAGGTTTGGCGAGGTTTCCAAGAAGGGAACGCTTGGCAATATACCTTCTATGTTCCGCATGATGTGAAAACGTTGGTGTCGAAGGTTGGGAAAGAGGTCTTCAATGCCCGTTTGGACAGCATTTTCACCCAATCTCAAAAGGTTGTCTTTGGTGGGGGAACGGAAATCGGAGCCTTTGCCGGTCTGAAGACGTTGTATAATCACGGGAACCAGCCTTGTCTTCATATCTCTTGGCTGTTTAATGACGCCGGCCGTCCCTCTCTGACGCAGAAATGGGTTCGTGCTATCTTGAATGAATTTTATGGGACGGAAGGCATTCATGGCTACGGCTATGGGCAAGACGAGGATCAAGGGCAGCTGGGCGCTTGGTATGTGATTGCCTCGATGGGTCTGTTCGATGTGAAAGGACTGACAGATGAGCATCCCTCATTCTCCTTAGGTGCTCCCCTGTTTGATAAGATAACGATTCGTTTGAACGAAGACTATTATCCGGGCAAAGAGTTCGTCATCACGACAAAGGGTGAAGCTGCAGCACATCCCTACGTAGAGCAGTTCGTCCTGAACGGTAAGCCGCTGGATACGGTCCGCCTACCCTTCTCGGAGATTGTGAAAGGTGGAAATTTGGAGGTTGTCATGAGCGATTCTCCCACTGACAGATATGGTAATAAAAAAGGAGAGGAGGAAGCACAATGAATACGTCGAATGAAACCGTTCCACGCAGGATTCTTCTTCCGATTCTGTTTGGCTTCTTTGTGATGGGATTTGTCGATATTGTCGGCATTGCGACCAACTATGTGAAGGAAGATTTTTCTCTCTCCAGTACCTATGCCAATCTGCTTCCGATGATGGTGTTCATTTGGTTCGCACTCTGTTCGATACCGACCGGCATCTTGATGGGGAAGATAGGAAAGAAATATACGGTCGTCATCTCGTTAGCCATTACGGTCGTAGCCATGCTGATGCCGTTGCTGTCATATTCGTTCGTGAACCTGTTGTTCGCATTTGCCCTGCTCGGCATAAGCAACACGATCCTGCAAGTCTCGCTCAACCCGCTGATTGCCGGCGTTGTGTCTGCCGGTAAGGTGGCGAGTACACTGACGTTGGGACAGTTCATCAAGTCCCTTTCCTCCTTTCTGGGGCCGATTCTTGTCGGGGCGGCCGCATCCTGTTGGGGTAATTGGAAGTGGACGTTCCTCTTGTATGCAGTCGTCTCCCTGCTGTCGCTTATCTGGTTATGCTTCGGCATACCGGACAAGCGGGAGGAGGTAAGCCGAGCGGGGCTGCGCTCGACCTTGTCGCTACTGCTCGAGCGGAAGGTCTTGTTGCTCTTTCTCGGAATCCTATTTATTGTCGGGGTCGATGTGGGATTGAACATCATGATCCCCGACTTCCTGATTACGCGGACAGACCTGCCGTTGCGTTCAGCCGGATTAGGGACAAGCCTGTATTTTGTTTCTCGCATGGCCGGTTCCTTTTTGGGCGCTTTGCTGTTGGTACGTGTGAAACCCAGTGTCTACTTGTGCGTGAGTATGCTGGTGGCTGTCGGGGTGTTTCTGCTGCTGTTAGGGTTAGATGCGTTGTGGGCGATGCTGGTGCTGATTGCGATTATCGGGCTTTCCTGTGCCAGTGTATTCTCGATTCTGTTCTCATACGCCTTGCAACACCAGCCGGAGCGGGGCAACGAACTCTCGGCATTGATGATTATGGGAGTTTCCGGCGGCGCCCTTGTCTCGCCGGTGTTGGGCTTTCTTTCAGATTCATTTGGCGCGACGGCGGGGATGGCGTCGCTCCTTTTCTGCCTGCTCTATCTGGGATTACTTTCTTTTTGGATAGGAAAAGAAGAAAATCGTAAGAAAGTATAAGCAAATAGGAATATCGTACAAGCGAATGCATATTGTAAATGTATATTTTTGTCTTTACCATGAACCTGCTATCCTTAAATAGCGTCAAGGTGAGGGAGTAAGGATAATGCCATGGTTCTTTCATTTACAGCTTTGCTTATAGTCGGAACAGATTATCCGCCGGGCAAGTTCACTCAGCTTTCGGAGAAACAGGTTTTGCCGAGAGGGGAAAATAAAAGACTTGTGCGTATATGAGTTGTTATATCTGTTTTTTGTTTTTTTATGAAAACAAATGAGTATAAAATAAAGAATATAGAGACTTACATTTAAAACAGCAACAGTGGAAGAGCAGGTAAACATAAGCAATTTGTGGAGGCGTTTCGTGGAAGGAGACGATTATGCTTATGCACAAATATATGATTTGTGTGGAGATGATATGCTTGTTTATGGTTTACATTTTACGTCGGATCGTGAATTAGTGAAAGATTGCATGCAGGATGTTTTTGTCGATTTGTATAAGAGACGGCGTAAATTGGAGAAGGAGATGGATAATGTAAAGTGTTATTTGTTTATCGCTTTGAAAAATAAGTTGTTTGATGCTTTTAAAAAAAGTGTTGAATTTTATCAGATAGAAACGCTGGAGCCTGTGTTTCATACAGAATATACGGTGGAAGATCTGTTTATTCGATCTGAAACGAATCGGCATCAACGGGCGAAAATAAAAGAAATCCTTCAGCGGTTGACACCTCGACAGCATGAAGTTATTTATTATCGGTATGTAGAAGAAATGTCTTATGAAGAAATTGGTAAATTGATGCAAATGAATGTTCAATCAGTACGGAATCTTCTTTCCCGTTCCATTCAGCGAGCACGCGATTTTGTATCTGAATATGTTTTTTCGTTGATATTACTCGTTCAATTGTTTTGGAGTTGAAAATGAATACATATAAAAAATATACGATAGAAGAACTGCTATTGGATGATTATTTTATATCGTCAACATTACATCCAACGCAAGACAGTAAAGAATATTGGGATTATCTGTTGCAAAATGGTTATGTCCAAACAGATGATTTCGAAAGAGCTACTCTTTTTGTTCATGCTGTACAGTCTCCGAAAGAAAAAATGTTTCGTAAGGAGAAAGAACTATTGTGGGAACGGATTGAAATAGAAAATAAAAAGATTTTAGCCAATAAAATACGCCGTTTGCATAGAGTCAGTTTGTTGGCTGCTGCTTGTATAGCCATTTTACTTGGCGTAACGATTACTCCATATTTTTATCGTGAGAAGGATAAAACGTCGATAAATCCAATGGCATTGTTGGAGCAAAAGACAATTGAACCTGTTGGTGAAGATATTTGTTTGATTCTGTCAGATAGTGAAAAAATGAATTTCAAAGAAAAGAGTGCGGATGTAAAAAATAATAAAAAAGGAGAAGTAAAAGTAAACTCTCAAACATTGTCGAAAGAAGAGCATGTAAATTCGGAAGAAAAAGAAAATAGTCAACTCAAAGAAGAAGAAACAACCTATAATCAGTTGATTGTGCCGAAAGGGAAGCACTCCACTTTACTCCTTTCCGATGGTACGAAACTGTGGGTGAATGCAGCGTCTCATGTCGTATATCCGGTTGTGTTTGACAGAGAAAAGCGGGAAATATACGTAAAAGGAGAGGTCTATTTAGAGGTGGCTCGTAATGAGTCTGTTCCTTTTATTGTGAAAACAGATCGAATGGAAATCGAGGTTTTGGGAACGTCGTTTAATGTAAAATCTTTTGATGCCATAGAAGAAAATAGCGATGTTGTGTTGGTTACAGGTTCTGTAAATGTTCGTACAGAATCAGGGAAAAAGATCGAATTGAAACCGAATCAACGTTTTTCTTATGCTAAAGACGGAAAGTCTACCATAGAAAATGTAGATGTATACGATTATATTTGTTGGAAAGACGGATTGATGCGTTTCAAAAGTGAGAACCTTTCGAATATCCTGAAACGTCTGTCTGATTACTATGGGAAAGATATTTGTTGGGGCAAGGAGATCGAGGATTTAAAATGTTCTGGCAAGTTGGATTTGAAAGAAGACATGGAAAATGTGCTGGATGGGTTGACAAAAATGCTGCCTGTTGTTTACAGCAAGGATGGAGAGAATTATCATTTTAGTATGAACAATTAAATTGGAATGCCTATGGGAAAGAAAAGATAAGATAAGAAAAACCGGATAACATACCCCTACATTATCCGGTTGCGATTCAAATTGAGAGATATACGTGAAAAATAACAATTTAAATCATGACAAAAGTATGATAAATAACCCAAAAAACAGCATTCCGGATGTTGTTTTAAAACGATTTGTAAGAATAATGAAATTAATTAACCTATTCATTATCGTTGGAATTTGTACAATGAATGCCGTGGAGAGTTATTCGCAATCGACACAACTGACGTTGAACGTGAAAAACAGTACATTGGAAAAGGTTTTTAAGATGATAGAAGAGCAGAGTGAATTTGTGTTTTTCTATAGTGACGAGGCTGTGGATCTGCATAAGCGGGTAAGTATTCAGGTGAAAGATCAGACAATCGATCAGATTTTGGATCAATTGTTGGAACAGACTGGAAACAGCTATGTGATTGACGACCGGCAGATTTTTGTTGGAAGTAAGAAAGAGGATGCTTCACCGAAAGTAACCCAGAATGATTTGATTCGGGTAACAGGTGTGGTAAAAGATGAGCGAGGAGAGACTTTGCCAGGTGTTGCTATTCAGGTAAAAGGATCGACGCGTGGTGTGACAACCGACTTGGATGGCTCTTTTTCGATTGATGTAAAGGGAACGGATGTCTTAATCTTTTCCTATTTGGGAATGGAGGATCAATCGGTTCCCGTTGGGGCGAAAAAAGAATTTAACATTATCATGAAGGAAAAAGTGGATGAGTTGGAAGAGGTTGAGATTGTAGCCTTTGCCAAGCAAAAGAAAGAAAGTGTGATAGCTTCTGTCTCAACTGTAAAACCAACAGAATTGCAAGTTCCCTCAAGCAACTTGACTACGGCGTTTGCAGGAAAGATTGCCGGTATTATTGCTTATCAACGTACAGGAGAGCCGGGACAAGACAATGCCCAATTCTTTATTCGAGGTGTAACGAGTTTCGGAACCGGTAAAGTAGACCCGTTGATTTTGATAGACGGTGTGGAGATGACGACGGAAGATTTGTCTCGTTTGACAACGGACGATATCGCCAGTTTCTCGATTATGAAAGATGCGAACGCAACGGCTCTTTACGGTGCACGGGGTGCAAACGGTGTGATTCTGGTGACCACCAAAGAGGGTAAAGAGGGAAAAGTCCGGGTACAATTCAGAGCCGAAGGTTCGATTTCCGCTCCTACGGAAGAGATCGATTTGGCCGATCCGGTGACCTATATGCGGCTTCAGAATGAAGCGGTACGTACACGGACTCCGGGTACCCGTCTGCCTTACGACGAGAAGAAGATCAATTATACGGCAAGAGGGATCGATCCGGTGCGTTATCCGGCTGTTGACTGGCAAGACCTGTTGTTTGACAAAAGCACATTTAACCAACGTTATAATCTGAATATCAGTGGTGGTGGAAAGACAGCTCGTTATTATATTGCAGCCTCTTATTCCAAAGATCAAGGTATCATTAAAAACGATGACCGTCAAAACTTCGATAATAATATCAATATCCGAAAGTACTCTTTGCGTTCGAATATCAACGTAAATCTGACGAAAACGACAGAAGCGGTGGTCCGTTTGAGTGGCGTGTTTGATGATTATCAGGGGCCTTTGGATGGAGGTACTGCTTTGTACACGAAAGCGATGCATGCCAATCCGGTCTATTTCTTACCTTATTACGAACCGGATGCGGCGAATGCCCATACCAATCACATCTTGTTCGGAAATACGGCGTCCGGAAATTATCTGAATCCGTATGCGGAGATGGTCAAGGGGTATAAGTCGAACGACCGCTCCAGTATGTACGTGCAATTTGAGTTGAAGCAAAATTTGGATTTCATAACGAAAGGTCTGTCTGCACGGGCCATGTTTAACATCAACCGCTTTTCGCAGTTGGAGGTAAAGCGGCAGTATAACCCCTTCTTTTATACGTTGGCCCCGAATAGGGTCGGTTCGAATGATTACGTATTGGAGGCGTTGAATCCGGATAGTGGTACCGATTATCTGAGTTATGAGCCGGGGGGTAAAGAGGTGACAAATGCAATGTATTTTGAAGGTGCCCTTCAATACAATACCACGATTGCCGACAAGCACAATCTTTCCGGTCTATTGGTGTATACGGTGAGGGAGAAAAAAGACAATACGGAAAGTACATTGGAGTTGTCTCTGCCCTATCGGAATATGGGACTGGCCGGCCGGTTTACCTACGATTATGACAGCCGCTATTTTTTGGAGGCGAATTTCGGTTATAACGGTTCCGAGCGTTTTGCCAAACATGAACGTTGGGGATTTTTTCCCTCTGTCGGGGTCGGGTGGCTTGTTTCCAACGAATCGTTTATGGAGCCGGTCAGTGATTTTATTACCAAACTGAAATTGAAAGCCACGTATGGACTGGTGGGAAACGACCAAATCGGTCTTGATTCGGACCGGTTTTACTATATGTCCAATTTGAATATGTCTAATACGGGTCGAGGCGCCTCTTTTGGGGATGAATATTCGTATACGCGTCCGGGTATTTCCATTTCGCGCTATGAGGATCCTTATATTACATGGGAAATCAGTCGCAAGACCAATTTGGGATTGGAGTTGAATCTGATGAACAGTTTGGAGTTACAGGTAGATTATTTCATGGATTATAAGAGCCAAATATTGCAGGAACGGGTGGACATCCCGACAACGATGGGATTACAGGCAACCCCAAAATCGAACATTGGTGAGGCTTCCAGTCGGGGAACGGAGATCTCTTTGGATTATAACAAAGCATTCAATAAAGATTTGTGGATGATTATTCGAGGAAATTTTACGTATGCAACCAATAGATATGAAGTGTACGAGGAGCCGGATTATTCGAGTACCCCTTGGCGTTCCCATATCGGACAGAGAATCAAACAGAGATGGGGATATGTGGCTGAACGCCTTTTCATCGACGAGGAGGAGGTGGCCAATTCGCCGGTTCAGACATTTGGCGATTATGGCGCAGGAGATATCAAATATAAGGATATAAACGGGGATAACCGTATTGATGAGAATGACCAGGTGCCGATTGGCTACCCGACAGATCCGGAAGTTGTCTACGGATTTGGTCTCTCTTTCGGGTATAAGAATTTCGATTTCTCGTGCTTCTTTCAAGGGTCGGCCCGTTCCTCTTTCTGGATTAATTCGGGTAAGATTGCGCCGTTTGTGTCAGATCCGGATGCATCGGGGAGTACCAACAACCGGGCGTTGATGCAGGAAATTGTCGATAGCCATTGGTCGGAAGACAATCGGGATGTTTATGCTTTTTGGCCGCGTTTATCGGTAACATCAATTGATAATAACAATCAGACCTCTACGTGGTGGATGCGGGACGGTTCGTTCTTGCGGTTGAAAAATGTGGAGGTCGGTTATACGTTGCCCCGCTCATGGGTGAAAAAGTGTTCGCTTGAAACCTTGCGTTTGTATGCTTCGGCCAGCAATGTGTTTCAGTGGCGGAAGTTTAAGATGTGGGACCCCGAACAGGCCGGAAACGCATTTAACTATCCTTTGCAGCGGGTCATTAATTTTGGATTGTATCTTGAATTTTAAACATGAAAGGAGTTCTTATGAAGAAAATGAAAATGATGGTGAGCGCACTGCTGATGTCCTTCTGTTTAGGCGGGTTGGTGGCATGTAGCGGTTATTTGGATGTGGTACCCGATGGGGTGGCGACGATGGACAATGCTTTTTCGAATCGGATTAATGCGGAAAAATTTCTGTTTACTTGTTATAACAGACTCCCCAACCAGAATGCAGAATGGAATTATCCGGGGAATGTTGGGGGCGATGAAATTTGGTGGGATATAGAGTATGTGGATTTGGGGAATAAAAGTGGTTCCCGAATAGCCACAAATAGTCAAAACATAACTACCCCTTATCAGAATTACTGGGATGGAAATGAAGGTGGAGAACCGCTGTGGCAAGGCATACGCGATTGTAATATTTTTTTGGAAAATATCGATCGGGTGCCGGATATGGAGGAGGGCGAACGGCTTCGCTGGATATCGGAGGTCAAATTCATCAAAGCCTATTTGCATTTTTTCTTGTTGGAATTGTATGGACCGATACCCATTGTCGATGTCAATTTGGAGGTTAATTCCGATCCGGAAGAGGTTCGGGTGAAACGGAGACCGGTAGAGGAGGTCATTGAGTTTGTTGTGAATCTGTTGGACGAGTCGATGGTGAATTTGCCGGATCGCATAACAGAAACGTCGACAGAGATGGGGCGGATAACGAAACCGATTGCCGCCTCGATCAAAGCCAAAGCGTTGGTGTGGGCCGCCAGCCCGTTGTTCAATGGCAATCCGGACTATGTCAACTTTAAGGATAAGGAGGGTACGCAATTGATTCCGTCTCAAAAAGATGATTCCAAATGGGTCAGAGCGGCAGAGGCGATTAAAGAGGCGATCGATATCAGTGAGGCGAACGGTCATGCTTTGTATCAATACCAACCCGGTTTTGAGCAAATTTCGGAAGTGACGCGCATGAAATACACCTTGCGGGGCGTTGCGTGTGAACGGCCAATCAATAATCCGGAGATTATATGGGCACACACGGAAGGGGAAAATAGTTTCCAAAACTATTGTACACCCAAATTGCACGTCTCTTACTATGGAACATCAGAACTTAGCGCACCGTTGAAGATTGCAGAACAATATTATACGATGAACGGTGTTCCGATTGATGAGGATACGCAATGGGATTATACCAACCGGTATGAAACACGGCGGGATA
>CALUTX010000031.1 GCA_944323815.1 uncultured Parabacteroides sp.
GGCGTTGACGGATTCGAACCGCCGACCCTCTGCTTGTAAGGCAGATGCTCTGAACCAGCTGAGCTAAACGCCCTTTCATCATCCGTTGCCAGATATGCCCTATTTTCTTAAAGCGCTGCAAAGTTACTGCTTTTTTTGTTTCTTCCAAATGAATTTGAGAAAAAGTAACGTTTATTTTACTCGGCGGATAACTTGACTTCCCGAAGCCTCATTTGATTTACCCTCCGGGAAACTTTTTTTGCCCAACTGTGAAATTTTTGTCTATTTTTGTACATAAAATAGATACCGATGAAAAGAACATTTCAGCTACTTTCTTTCTATATAGCGATTTACCTGCTCAGTTGTACGTCGCTTTCTACGCCGGAGCCACTGCCGGAATTGGTGCGTGCTGAATCGTTGATGTACGACCATCCGGATAGTGCGTTGATATTGTTGGATTCGATGGTACCGCCGTCCGAGCCGTACCAGAATGCCCTTTGGAGCCTGCTTGTCGTGCAAGCACGGGATAAAAATTATATCAAACACACATCGGATTCGCTGATCAATGTGGCATACGATTACTTTATCCGTCGGGACGACCCGCATCGTCGCGCATTGGTGCTGAATTACGAAGGGGTTGTAAATGAAAGTTTAGGAGAAATAGAAAAAGCAACAGAGTTTTATTTGCGTGCAGGGGATGAAGTGCAGAAAACGGAAGATTATGATTTGGGGAATTTGATTTATTCCAATTTAGGAATGGTTTATACGTATCGAAATTTGAATGAAGAAGGATTAAAAGCTTTCCAAAAAGCAAAAGAATTAGCAGAATTATCTTCCAATAATTACTATTATGCTTTTTCATGGGTTTATTTAGGACGTGTATATGCTCAATTAAAACGATGGGACCAATCAATAGAAGCATATAAACAAGCAATTGATTTATCAAAGAATATTAGCAATTCAACAGCTTCCCGTAGAACATTAGGAACGTCTTTAGGTGAATTGGCTGTTGTTTACCGGAACATTGGTAAGCCTGATTTAGCACTTATATATTTGAAAAAAAGAGAACGAGAAAACTTATATAATGAAAGGACATGGGCTCAAACCTGTTTAGGTTTAGGAGACGTATATAGGTATTTAGGAAAATATGATTCTGCCTATTATTATCTGAATCAAGCGCTTGTGACGGATAATATTTATACAAAACAAAGTGCTTACCAATGTTTGTACTTAGTTTGTTTTGCCGATAAGAAATATGAAAAAGCCAATGAGTATAATTTAAAGTTTTGGCAATATACAGATTCGGTGGAACAACTGAATCGAACAAACGCCATTGTAGAAGTTCAAGCCAAATACGACCATCAGAAATTAGAAAACGAAAAACTGGCATTAGAGTTAGACAAAAGCCGTTTGCTTAGAAGCAGTTTAGTAGCTTTATCTGTTTTGTTATTGGTAATCGCTTTACTTATTTATATTTACCAGCGTCGTATCTTGAAAAAGGAGCGTACCATCCAGAAAGACAAAGCCTTGCTACTGCAATACACCCGCCAGTTGAACGAGAATGAACAGTTGATTAAGCGAAACCAAGAGCGCATTATGGAACTTTCGGGCGAAATAGCGGCTTATACGGAATTGGAGGAGTCGATGAAAGAGCAGACAGCGGAGATGGAGCATCTGCATACACAAAACAGGGAATTACTGATTGCAAACAATCGTTTGCAACGGAATATTGCGCAATATTCCGTTCTGTTACAACAGAAAGACGGGGAACTGGAAGATTTTGCGCGGCTTTCGACAGAAAATGTGCGGTTGCAAAAGCGAGAAACCTTCTTGTGTGAACGATTGATTGACGGGAACGCGCAGTTAAAAGCCCTTCGCCTGTCGCCCAAGTACTTGAAGACCCAACAAGAGCGGGAAGCCATTGTTCAGGCGGTGAACATCTTGTATGAAGATTTTACGGTTCGCCTGTCGAAACAATACCCGGCGTTGACGGAAGAGGATTTGTTGTTTTGTTGTTTGGTCAAGCTGCATTTGAACAATGGAACGATTGCCACCTTGTTTGCCATTTCGCCCGCTTCCGTGACGAAGCGCAAACAGCGTATCAAGGAGCGGATGGGGTGGAATACGGATATGCATCCGTCGTTCGACCTCTGGCTACAAAGTTTCTGAAAGGTTTCGCAAAAAGTTTCCTGCCGAAGAAACGAAAGTTTCCCCGCAGGGGCACAAAAGTTTCTTGCCGATGAAACTTTTGTTTCACTGCGGAGAAAATCCTGAAACTTTTTTACTGAAAGTCCGTTTATTCGGATACGGATGGCAATTGTCCACCTGAAAGAATTTGCTGAATGATGTAATGCTTTTATTATGAGTGCGTTCTGTATTTTTCTTGCTTGCCTTGATTGTCCACGTCGGTTTGTTGTTTTCGGGTAGAAGATGGTTTACCTTTGTTGGCAGAATGATAGTTGTAACGACATTAAAACTGAAAGACATGAGATTTTATTTATGTATCGGATGGCTCGTTTGCTTGTCTTGCCTGAACCTGCAAGCGCAAAACAATCGGCTCGAAGGACGCATCGTAGAGGTTCAAGAAGAAAAGACGTTGCCGATGGAAGCGGTATCCGTCTCGTTGTTAACACCCGATTCCGCGTTTGTCAGTGGATGCGCGACGGATGGGAAGGGGAAGTTCCGGCTTGACCGGTTGAAAGCGGGTAATTACATCCTTTCCGCTTCGTTCTTGGGGTATGAACCGCTTTTTATCGCGGTGAACAACCTTTCGGGGGCGGTCGACTTGGGTGACATCGTGATGGGTGAGTCGTCTGTGGAGCTGGCGAATGTGGAGGTGACGGCTTCCAACATCATCAATCAAGTGGATCGGCAGGTGATTCTGCCTACCCAGTCGGCGGTGAAGCACTCTGCCGACGTGTATGACTTGATGAACCGGCTAAACATCCCGCGTCTGTATGTCGACCCGGTCATGAAGTCGATGTCGGTCAGCAACGGAGGGAACATCCAGACGCGCATCAACGGCATCAAAGTGCCGGCGAACGAATTCATGTCGGTCTTGCCGAAAGATATTCTCCGTATCGAGTATATCGAAGATCCGGGTAGCCGTTACGGCGAACAAGGGTTAGGTGCGGTGCTCAACCTCGTGACACGCCGACGGGAAACGGGCGGTTATGTTGCGCTCCAAGCAAGCGATTCACCCCATCGCCTTTTCGGGGAGAATTTTTTGACGGTGAAATATAACAATCGCCGTTCGGAGTGGGGGCTGAATGTGTCCAACAACAATCGGGGACTCAAACAGAAACATCGGGACATGGAAGAGACCTATTATCTTGAGAACGAAACCATCAACCGGGTACGGGAGGGCATCGGCGATAAAATGAAAAGTTTTAAGAATGATATCAGCCTTTCCTATAACCTGTATAATCCGGATAAATATGTATTCAATGCCGTTTTTCGCAATTCGCTGAAGAATGTGCCCTATAATAATTTGCATAACCGCCTGTACGACCGTTCGGTGCCCGATGAGTCCATCTACTCCCGGACGTTGCAGGGTGAGGATTCCTATACACCTTCACTCGACCTCTATTTCCAGCATAACTTGCCAAAGAAACAGACGTTGGAGTTCAACGTGGTCGGGACGCTGATGTCGACTAACAGCGAGCGTACCTATTTGGAATATATAGATGCAGACAATCCTTTTACAAATCTTCTGACGAATGTCGACGGGAAGAAATATTCCATCATTGGTGAAGGTATCTATACCCGTGCGTTCGAGAAGGTGAATTTCAGTGCGGGGCTACGTCATTCGCAGATGAAGACGGAAAACCGTTATTCGGGGACAACGAATTCACTGTCTGACATGTGGCAGTCGGAAACCTACGGTTTTGCGGAGATTGTGGGAAAGGTGAACAAATTCTCCTACACGTTGGGCGTCGGAGCTAACCGCAGTTGGTTCAAGGAGGGTACGGTGGACAACACCTATTGGATTTTCACGCCGACTGTACGTCTCGGTTGGCAGCCGCATAAGAACAGTTTCATCCGTTACACGTTTCAGATGAACCCGTCGATTCCTTCGCTCTCGTCACTGACAGACGTGGAGGTGCTGCTCGATACGCTCCAGATTGTACGCGGTAATCCCAACTTGCAGACCTACAAGAACTTCAAGAATAACTTGAATATTTCTTATAACAAAGGTGTTTTCCGGAGTTATCTGAACCTGAACCATCGTTATGCCAAGACCCCGATTATGGAGGATGTGTTTATCGAGGGGAACAAGGTTATTCTGACGGAGAACAACCAAGACTATTTCCAACAGTTAGACGTTAATTTGAACCTGGGGGTAAATGGTGTGACAATTGGTCCGCTGCCTCAATTCCTGTCGCTCTATGTTGATTTCGGTTATTCGAGATACACCAGCAAAGGATGGAACTATAAGCATACGTTTGATGATTTCAACTTCAATATCAATGCGACATTGACTTATCGTAACTGGGCGTTGTTTGCTCAATATCGGCGTTTTTTGAGCAGTTTGTACGGCGAAACCATCCAGAACGGTTCGGACATGAGTACATTGGGACTGGTGTGGATGAAAAATAACTTGCAATTAGGAGCATTTGTACTTAACCCGTTCACTAATAATTACCATCAGGGATATGAACGGTTGAGCAAGTGTGCGCCTGTTGTTTCTTGGGATTATATGAAGGAAATGGGGCAGATGGCTGTACTCCGTCTTTCTTACAACTTCTCTTTCGGTAGGAAGCATAAAGCCGGCGACAAGAAGCTGAACAATGCCGACCGCGACGCGGGTATTATCAATATGGACCGATAAGGAGTGTCTTTGGCTATTGAATAGATTCGGATTCAGTGATTTGAGGAGGCAGTTATCTTAAGAAAAGATTGTCGAAAAAAGTAGAAAAAAACGGCTTGCTTTTCTTATATGTATAAAGATTTGTAGTAACTTTGCAGTCCATATTGATAACGTTATGATATTTTCGACACTGACAGCCGTTTCGCCTGTGGATGGGCGATATAGAAACAAAGCCGAAAACTTGGCCGCCTACTTTTCGGAGTATGCGCTTATTAAGTATAGAGTACGAGTAGAAATCGAGTATTTTATTGCTTTGTCAGAGTTTTTGCCGCAACTTCGCCCGTTGGCGACAGCCGAGAACAAAGAGGCGTTGCGGAACATCTATCGTGAGTTTTCAATCGAAGATGCGACTCGTGTCAAAGAAATCGAGTCGGTCACCAATCATGATGTGAAAGCCGTTGAATATTTCCTGAAAGAAAAGTTGGATGCGCTTTCTTTGCAGGATTATAAAGAGTTTGTTCATTTTGGCCTGACTTCGCAAGACATAAACAACACATCGGTTCCGTTGTCTCTCAAAGAGGCGTTGGCCGAAGTGTATTATCCGGGCCTGCAGGCAGTAATCGGGCAGCTGAAAGCGTATGCAGACGAATGGGCTCATGTGCCTATGCTGGCTAAAACGCATGGGCAGCCGGCTTCTCCGACCCGCTTGGGCAAGGAGATAGAGGTGTTTGTCTATCGGTTGGAACAGCAAATGAAACTGTTGCAGGCAATCCCGGTGTCGGCCAAGTTTGGTGGAGCAACGGGGAATTTCAATGCGCATCACGTGGCTTATCCGCAATATGACTGGAAAGCGTTCGGCAACCGTTTTGTAAGTGAATCGTTAGGATTGGTCCGCGAGGAATGGACTACCCAGATTTCGAATTACGATAATCTGGCTGCGATTTTCGACGGGCTGAAACGGATAAATACGATTCTGATTGACCTTTGCCGCGATTTTTGGCAATATGTGTCAATGGAATATTTCAAACAAAAGATCAAAGCCGGCGAGGTCGGTTCTTCAGCGATGCCGCATAAGGTGAACCCGATTGATTTTGAAAATGCGGAGGGAAATCTGGGAATGGCCAATGCGATTTTGACACATTTGGCAATGAAATTGCCCATATCACGCCTGCAACGTGATTTGACCGATTCGACGGTGCTCCGGAACGTGGGTGTCCCGTTGGCGCACATCGAAATTGCGATGAAAAGTCTGCAAAAGGGATTGGGTAAGTTGTTGTTGAACGAAAAGGCGTTGTACCGGGATTTGGATAATTGCTGGGCGGTTGTGGCCGAAGGTATCCAGACGATTCTGCGCCGGGAAGGGTATCCGAAACCGTATGAAGCCTTGAAGGCTTTGACACGCACGAACGAAGGCATTACTGCCGAATCAATCAGTCATTTTATTGATACGTTGCAGGTGAGTGACGCTGTAAAAAACGAATTGAAAGCGATAACGCCGCATAATTATACAGGAATTTAGTGAGAGAAAAAAGATGCCGGGAGGCTTCTAATATTGTTTATTTACCAATTAATTTTAGACAAATGAGTACAGAAGAAAGAGATGAATCTCAACCGCGTTCTAAAAAAGTGATACCAACTACAAGTATCAGACGGGAAAGCACAGAGCAGGATGCTGAAAGAAAGCCTTATAATCCGGCTTATAACAGACCTGAGGGAAACAACTATGAACGGAGGCCTTATAACCGTCCGGTTCGGGATGAGCGAAATGGGGGTTATAACGCATATGGCGACCGTCCTAACAGGCCGCGCTATGATAATCGTGAGGGAGGCTATAACCGACCTTATCGGGACAATAGCATGAATCGAGGTTATGGAAATGGGCAGGGAGGTTATGGCAACCGACCGGTTTATGGCAATAACCGTCCTTATGGAGGTGGCGTTTATAGTAGTCGCCCTACTCGTCCGAATCCCAATTACGAAGAACGAGGCAAGGCCTATTCGGCTACACCGAATGGCGAAGGAATGCCGGCTGAAAACAGTGGCATGGTGAAAAAAAGACGTCCGCGCGTAGGTGATGTGCGTTTTAATCCTACCTATGAAAATAACAATCGCGGCGGACGTCCGTATGGAAATAACAATTACGGCAATTATGGCAATAACGGGGGACGTGCGGGAAATGCCAATCGTCGTCCTGCCAATAACAACAATAACAATAATCGCCGGCAGGGGAACTATAATCCGAATGCAAAGTATAATTTCCAGAAGCAACTGAAATATAAAGAGGTATTGGCTGACCCGAATGAACCAATCCGTTTGAATAAATATTTGTCAAATGCGGGTGTTTGTTCGCGTCGCGAAGCAGATGAGCATATCAAGGCCGGCGATGTAAAGGTGAACGATGAAGTCATAACGGAATTGGGTACAAAGATTACCCGTCAAGACAAAGTGTTGTTCAAAGACCAACCGGTTCAGATTGAAAGCAAAGTATATATTGTGCTGAACAAGCCGAAGAATTGCGTGACGACTTCCGACGATCCGCAGGCTCGTCAGACTGTAATGGATTTGGTGAAGAATGCGTGTCAGGAGCGCATCTATCCGGTGGGACGTTTGGACCGTAATACGACCGGTGTCTTGCTGCTGACGAATGATGGCGATTTGGCTTCTAAACTGACTCATCCGTCATACAAGAAGAAAAAGATTTATCATGTATGGCTGGATAAGAATGTATCCGTAGAAGACATGCAGAAGATCGCCGACGGCTTGCAACTGGAAGACGGCGAAATTCACGCAGATGCGATCAGTTATGCCAGCGAGGATGACAAAAGTCAGGTGGGCATTGAAATACATTCCGGACGGAACCGCATCGTCCGCCGTATTTTTGAATCGTTGGGTTACCATGTTGTAAAGCTGGACCGCGTCTATTTTGCCGGTCTGACCAAGAAGAATTTGCCGCGTGGTAAATGGCGTTATTTGAACGAGCGAGAAGTGAACGCACTTCGCATGGGTGCTTTTGAATAAATGATAAAGGTTAGCCGGTCTTAAAAACCGGCTAACTTGTTTAAATGTCGAAGAGAAAATAAAGAGATGGAAACGATAAGAAGAACAAAAATTGTAGATGTACTGAAGAGCGATGCGTTCGGTACGGTTGTAAACGTAAAGGGCTGGGTGCGTACCCGCCGGGGAAGCAAACAGGTGAACTTTATTGCGTTGAACGATGGTTCGACCATTCATAACGTCCAAGTGGTTGTCGATGTGGATAAGTTCAGCGAAGATGTGTTGAAACTGATTACGACGGGAGCCAGTATGAGTGTGAACGGCGTATTGGTACAGTCGCAAGGAAAGGGTCAACAGGTGGAAATTCAGGCAAACGAAATTGAAATTTACGGAACAGCCGACCCTGCCACCTATCCGTTGCAGAAGAAAGGACATTCGCTGGAGTTTTTGCGGGAGATTGCCCATTTGCGCCCTCGCACGAATACGTTTGGCGCCATATTCCGTATTCGCCACAATATGGCCTATGCCATCCACAAATTTTTCCACGAACGGGGATTCTTTTATTTCCATACGCCTTTAATCACCGCTTCTGATTGTGAAGGCGCCGGGCAGATGTTTCAAGTGACTACGTTGGATTTGAACAACCTCCCGAAAGATGAAAACGGGGCTGTTGTATATGACGGTGACTTTTTCGGGAAACAGGCGAGCCTGACGGTATCCGGACAACTGGAAGGCGAGTTGGCAGCTACGGCTTTGGGACAGATTTATACGTTTGGCCCGACCTTCCGCGCCGAAAATTCGAATACGCCCCGTCACTTGGCTGAGTTTTGGATGATTGAGCCGGAAATGGCTTTTTACGACATTCAGGACAACATGGAGCTGGCGGAGGCTTTTATCAAATATTGTGTGCAATGGGCGTTAGACAACTGTATGGACGACATTCAGTTCTTAAACGACATGTTTGACAAGGAACTTATTGCCCGTCTGCAAGGTGTGTTGAAAGAAGATTTTGTCCGTCTTCCTTACACCGAAGGAATCAAGATTCTGGAAGAGGCGGTGGCCAAGGGACACACGTTCGAGTTCCCGGTTTATTGGGGTGTTGATTTGGCCTCTGAACATGAGCGTTATTTGGTGGAAGAGCATTTCAAACGTCCGGTAATCCTGACCGATTATCCGAAAGAAATCAAGGCTTTCTATATGAAGCAGAACGAGGATGGCAAAACAGTTCGCGCAATGGATGTGCTGTTCCCGAAAATTGGTGAGATTATCGGTGGTTCCGAGCGTGAGGCGGATTATGACAAGTTACTGAACCGTATTAACGAATTGCATATCCCGATGAAAGACATGTGGTGGTATTTGGATACACGTCGTTTCGGTACGGTGCCGCATTCGGGCTTTGGACTGGGATTCGAACGGTTATTGCTGTTCGTGACAGGCATGGCCAACATCCGGGATGTGATTCCTTTCCCGCGGACACCAAAGAATGCTGATTTTTAGTCCCGAATTCGCGCATTTTTCATTTACCCTCCGGGAAAAGTCGTTTTCCCGGAGCGCGGACAAACTGATCCGACGGGTAATCCGTGCCGGTTGCGGGTGGAAGGTACAGATGAGAGATGTGCGGCTCTGAATCAAAAAAAAAGTAAAAAATGGGCACAAATTTACATGAGTTGTGTGGTGATTCAAAATAATCCGTATATTTGTCCCAAAAGAAGATACATCTTTAAAATTAAGAGATATGGAAATAAAGAAATCACCGAAAGCGGACTTGGAGAAAGGCAAGACGATGAATGTCCTGATGGGTATGATTGTCGGTCTGGCTGTCATGTTCGTTGGCTTCGAATGGAGTTCGCGTGAAATCACCATCGCTCAAGATGAAGGCGTTGCGGATGTCATTGCGGAAGAAGAAGTCGAAATTACGCGGCAGGAGGATGCTCCACCGCCACCACCGCCACCACCAGCACCGGCAGTGGCTGAAGTATTAACCGTTGTAGAAGATGATGTTCAGTTGGACGACGTTGACATCCTTTCTTCGGAAGACGACGCAAGCACGGCACAGGTGCAGACCTATACGCCGCCCGCAGTCGTAGAAGAGGAAGAAGAGGAATCTGCTCAACAGATTTTCACGGTTGTAGAAGAAATGCCGGAATTCCCGGGTGGACAAGGGGCTTTGTTGCAGTACTTGTCAAAGTCCATCAAATATCCGGTGATCGCACAGGAAAATGGTATCCAAGGACGTGTATCATGTTCGTTCGTGGTTGAGAAAGACGGTTCTGTTACGGATGTGCAGGTATTGCGTGGTGTAGACCCTTCGTTGGACAAAGAGGCTATCCGTGTGATTACCGCAATGCCGAAATGGAAACCGGGTAAACAGAGAGGTAAACCTGTACGTGTAAAATATACCGTTCCGGTAACATTCAGATTACAGTAATCTTTATACATAAAAAAGGAAGGGCTGCGGAAAGGCAGCCCTTTTGTTTAGAAATTAGTTCCTATTCCCATGTTTACTTTTCAAGACGTTCAACAAAAAATCGAGCGGGAAATTGCTCGGATTCAATTTGTAAATCCTCCCAAAAGTTTGTACGAACCGATTGTTTATACGCTTTCTTTGGGGGGCAAGCGGATTCGCCCTGCGCTGTTATTGATGGCCTGCAATTTGTATCAGGATGAAATAGAGTCGGCAATGCAACCTGCTTTGGGGTTGGAGGTGTTTCATAACTTCACGTTGTTGCATGACGACCTGATGGACGAAGCAGATATGAGACGGAACCAACCGACGGTACATAAGCAGTGGAGCCCTAATGCGGCGATTCTGTCTGGTGACGCGATGCTGATTTATGCCTATCGGTTGTTTGAAGGTGTACAAGACGGCTTGCTTAAACCGGTTTTGCAGCTTTTCACAACGACTGCTCTTGAAATCTGTGCCGGCCAACAGTTTGATATGGAATTTGAAACGCGTCAAGATGTGACGGAAGCCGAATACATCGAGATGATTCGGTTGAAGACAGCCGTACTGCTGGCGTGTGCGCTGAAAATGGGGGCCATGCTGGGCAAGGCGCCGGAAGCGGAACAGGAAGTGCTTTACCGATTGGGTATTCACATGGGATTGGCATTCCAGTTGCAAGACGATTTGTTGGATGTGTATGGCGATACGGCTGTTTTTGGGAAACAGTTGGGCGGGGATATTGTGTCGAACAAGAAAACATTTTTGCTTATTAACGCCCTTCAGCGTGCAACAGGTCGCGAGAAAGCGGTTTTGACAGATTGGATAAGTCGGAAAACATTCAATCCGGAAGAAAAAATCGCCGCCGTTACTCAGGTATATGAACAACTGGGATTGAAAGAGCTGACAGAGGACAAGATACAGGTGTATTACAAGGAGGCAATGGACAGCCTGGGCATGTTGAATGTGCCGACTGAGCGACTGGCTTACTTAAAAGAGGTTTGTACACGTTTAATGTATCGGCAGTCGTGACATGGGGTTGATAGATACACATAACCATATTTATTTGGACGATTTTGACCCGGAACAGGACACGTTGATTGCCGCAGCACGGGAATCGGGGATCGAGGCGTTGTTACTACCAAATGTGGATACAACTACGATTGAGCGGATGCTGGATGTTTGTGAGCGTTATCCCCGTTATGCCTATCCCATGATGGGCCTGCACCCAACAAGCGTGCAGGCAGATTATGGAAAGGATTTGCGGACCGTCGAAACATGGTTGGGTAAAAAAACGTTCTGTGGGATTGGTGAAATAGGCATTGACCTTTATTGGGATAAAAGCCACTTGAAGGAACAAAAGGAGGTGTTTGAAGAGCAATTGCGTTGGAGCGTGGATTTGGACCTTCCTGTGGCGATTCACGTGAGAGATGCCTATATGGAGGTGTTCGATTCCATATATAAGGTAAAAACAGAGCGGTTGAGAGGCGTCTTTCATTGTTTTAATGGAAACGTTGAAGAATTGGAGGAGATAAAAAAATTAACTCATTTCCGAATAGGGATAAATGGCGTGGTTACATTTAAAAATTCCAAATTGCCTGATGTTCTTCGGCATACTTCCATTCATAATCTGGTATTGGAAACAGATGCTCCCTATTTGGCCCCAGTCCCTTATCGGGGAAGACGGAATGAACCGGTCTATATCTGGAAAACGGCGGAGCGGGTGGCGGAAATCTATGGATTGAGCCTTCGGGGGGTGGTTGAAATAACCAAAAACAATGCGCTGGAACTGTTTAAAATCGTAAATAAATCGTTAGAATAAAATATTTTCGATGGAATGCAAAAATTAACGCTCAGATATGGTGCATCTGTCAGGAAAAAAACATAGTTTTGTGCACTGAAACGTTTGGAAGTGCGATTTTTTTCGTATTTTGCACCCGTTTTAGGGAAACAAGGATTGATTTTGCGTCTGGAGAGATGCTCGAGTGGTTGAAGAGGCACGCCTGGAAAGCGTGTAAACCCCTAAAGGGTTTCGCGGGTTCGAATCCCGCTCTCTCCGCTTTTTGAATCTTGGTGGAGTCAATTTGATTATTAACAACTAAAAAAATAAGAACAAAAAAAGAGAATTATTAATCTTAAAAATTAAACACACAATGAAAAAGTATTTTGCTAAAACATTCATGAGTTTATGTGCTCTTGGGATTTCTTCTGTAGCATTCGCGCAGGAAGCGACAGAAACTGCAGTAGAAGGTGGTTTGTACCAAGCTTTGAAGATTAAGTTTATCGAAGGTGGTGCCGACTTTATGAGTTCAATCGCTATTGTATTGATCTTGGGTCTGGCTTTTGCTTTGGAGAGAATTATTTATTTGAACTTGGCAGAAACGAATCCTACTAAATTGTTAAAAGGCATCGAAGATGCGCTTGACAAAGGCGACGTAGAAGGCGCTAAAACAATCGCTCGCGACACAAGAGGTCCGATTGCTTCTATCGCTTATCAGGGTTTGATGCGTATCGATCAGGGTATCGACGTCGTTGAAAAATCAATCGTTTCTTACGGTGGTGTACAAGGTGGTCTTTTGGAAAAGAACTTGTCATGGATTACGTTGTTTATCGCAATGGCTCCGTCATTGGGATTCTTGGGAACTGTGGTTGGTATGGTCATGGCGTTCGATAAAATCGAGCAGGTTGGTGATATTAGCCCGACGGTCGTTGCAGGTGGTATGAAAGTGGCTTTGATCACGACCATCGGTGGTTTGATCGTTGCTTTGATTCTGCAGGTATTTTATAACTATTTGTTGAGCAAAGTGGAAGCAATCTTGAACCAGATGGAAGATGCTTCTATTACATTGCTTGATATGGTTATCAAATACAACCTCAAATTCAAAAAATAATAAACCATGGCAGTTACTAAAATAAGGAAATTATCAAGTTGGACGCTACTAATCATCGCTTTGATAAGCGTAGTAGTTGTCATCATGTTCTTCGCCGGAGGTGTATCGAATCCGGGCGAGGAAGTTAAGAACTATGTTAATACAGGCTTATTGCTGAATTGGACCTACATCGTGTTCTTTTTGACGATTGCATGTTGGATCGTTTTGGCAGGATGGCAGTTTATTAACATATTGAAAACGAATCCCAAGGCAGCATTGATGTCGGCAATCATATTGGTTTTGTTCGCATTGATGCTGGTTATTACCTACTCGATTGGTGACGGGACTCCGCTTACGACATTGAATGCTGATGCCCAGACGTATAACACTCCGTTCTGGTTGAAAGCTACGGATATGTGGATTCAATCATCCATCGTATTATTTGTTTTGATTGTGGCCGCTATTTGCTGGGGTACACTGAAAAGAACATTGAATAGATAATTAACGAAAGGGATTAAGTAATATGGCAAGAAAAAAGAGAAAAGTTCCTGGTGTCAACGCTTCTTCTTCTGCCGATATTGCTTTCATGTTGCTTTTGTTCTTCCTTATGACATCATCAATGGATACGGATAAGGGTCTTCCGAGACGTTTGCCGCCTCCAGTGCCAAAGGATCAGAAAAACAACGATGTCGAGATTAATAAAAGAAATCTTTTGGTTGTGCTGATTAATAGCCAGAATCAGATTTCTTGTGGTGGTGAACCGATTGATATCTCACAATTGAAAGACAAGGCAAAAGAGTTCATTGATAATCCTTATAACGACGCAAATAAACCTGAGAAAGAGGAAAAAGAGGTTGAGTTCTTTGGTAAGGTAATGTGTGCTTCCAAGGGTGTCATCTCTATCCAGAATGACCGCGGTACGCAGTATCAGGCTTATATCAGTGTTCAGAATGAGTTGGCAAGAGCTTATAACGAATTACGTGACGAAATTTCGAGAGAGAAATTCGGAAAAGCATTTGCTGATTTGGAAGATGCACAACAGAAGGCTGTACAAGAAATCTATCCGCAAAAGATTTCTGAAGCAGAGCCGAAAAATTATGGAGAGAAATAGGAATGGGAAAGTTTAGTAAAGCGGGCGGACGTGAAATGCCCGAATTGAACACGTCATCATTACCTGACTTGGTGTTTGCATTCTTGTTCTTCATCATGATGGTAACATCCATGCGTGAAGTTTCATTGATGGTGCAATTCCGCGCTCCACAGGCAACAGAGCTTCAGAAACTGGAGAAGAAATCGTTGGTGACCTTCATCTATATCGGAGTACCTAACCGGGAATATCAAGCCAAAATGGGTACAGAGGCGCGTGTGCAGCTGAACGATAAGATTGAAGAGGTATCCGCTATTCAGGATTATATTGCACAGGAAAAGTCCAGTATGAATGAGGAAGACCAGCCTTACATGACGGTATCCATCAAGGCCGACAGAGATACAAAGATGGGCTTGATCACCGACGTAAAGCAGGCACTTCGTGAAGCATACGCATTGAAGATTAGTTACTCGGCAACGCCGGCTGTAAATTAAGATTCAGAAGGAAAATAGATAAGAAAGGCGAGGAAGTGAATTCCCCGCCTTTTTTGTATCTGTTTATGTGATTCGTTTTCAACTGTCAGCTTTTAAATCCATACACATGGGTATAGATATCGGTTTTGATTTGTTCAAACGTGTGAGATAAGTTTAAGTCCCCGTAAGTCATGAGTTTCATCTCCAGCCATTCCCCGTTTGAGCGATAAGGGGGTTGCCGGTAATAATGATTGTCCAAAACAAAACCTAAACGCTCATAAAATCCGATTCTGCGTCGACTCATTTCGTCTGTCGGCATTTCGACTTCCAATACGACAGGCGTTCCGCACGACTCTAAAAACTGTTTGAGCACTTTTGCACCGATTCCGCCGTTGCGGGCTGCAGGGTCTATGGCAAAATGTTCCGCATACGTATAACCATCGAACTTCCAACAGGTGATAAATCCGACATACTGCTCATCTTTCAAGATAGCCTGAAGGAAAAATTTGGGCTCCCGAGCCAATAAATTTCGGACAAGAGCAAAATCACGCCGCTCGGCTTCCGGAAACGACTCTGTGTACGTTTTCTCTACTTGCTCTAAAATAGGGTCGGTTAAATCGCGTACGCTTTTACAAATAATCTTTGCTTCCATACACATTAATTGCATTTTAAATTCATAGAATACTTACAAAATCCAATATTTGGTTGAAAAATAAAACGAAATCATTCGAGATTCTGTATATTTGTAATCAAATTATCAGATAATAAACTCGAATATACAAATATACGGAAAATTATGGGATATCACCAACTGGACGAACTGGATGAGAAAATCTTGAAACTGATTGTCGGGAACGCTCGTATTCCTTTTTTGGAAGTCGCGAGAGAATGTAATGTGTCGGGGGCTGCGATTCATCAGCGTATCCAAAAACTGACAAACTTGGGGGTCATCAAAGGCTCTGAATTTATTATCGACAATACGAAGGTAGGTTATGAAACGTGTGACTATATGGGGCTTTTTTTGAAATCACAGGTGCAATTTCCGAATGTGACTGAGGCGCTAAAAGCGATACCGGAAGTGGTCGAATGTCATTACACAACAGGGCAATATGACCTTTTTATCAAGATTTATGCCAAAAACAATCAGCATTTACTGAGCATTATCCACAACAAACTGCAACCGCTCGGATTGGCTCGGACAGAGACCATTATCTCTTTTAAGGAGGCTTTCAAGAAACAGATTCCGATAGATTTGGAAGAGGAGGATTGAAAAGAAAGCAAGTAAAAATGCCCGCATGATATACATTTTTCCTGTTTTCTCCGTTTTTATACAGTGATAACGCTGTTATCTGTTCATGTATTTTACCGGTGAAAATATGAAACATATTTGGATAATAGGCATTTTGTCTTTTTTCGTTCAAGCATTGAGCGCACAAACGGGTGACGCCGGATACACATTCCTGCGTTATCCGGCTTCTGCACGTGCCAATGCGTTGGGAGGAAATACCGTCTCGCTGGTTGAACGCGACCCGTCGTTGATTTTTCACAATCCGGCTCTTTTGGGCGCGGAGATGGACCAGATGCTCAATTTGAACTATCTGAATTACATTTCGGATATTAATGTGGGGAGTGCGCTCTATACAAAAGCCTTGAAAGACAATGCGGCATGGGGCGTGGGTGCCTCTTTTTTCAGTCTGGGAACCATTCGCGGCATGTCGGAAGAGGGACTTCCCACGGGAGACTTTACGGCAAAAGACATCAGCCTGAACGGATTCTTTTCGTATGACCTTTCTGAACGTTGGCGCGGAGGGGCTTCGATGAAGTTCCTCTATTCGAATATTGGCGATTATACGTCGATCGGACTGGCGGTAGACGTCGGATTGAGCTATTACAATTCGGAAAATGAATTCGCATTCGGGGTTGCCTTCAAACATATCGGGGCCCAATTGAAGGCGTACGAAGACGAACGTCAGAAAATACCGTGGGACATTCAGATGGGATTCACGAAACGTTTGGCCCATGCGCCAATACGCTTGTCCGTGACGGCCCAATATCTGACCCGTTGGCAAATCCCTTATATAGATGACAGTGCCAGTGGAGAGACGAACGATAAGTTTTTCAAAGTCCTTTTGAAGCACCTCGTCATAGGGGTGGATTATGTCCCCTCCGACAATTTCTGGTTAGCCCTCGGCTATAATCCCAAGACCGCCTACGATATGGAGCTACAAGGAGGCAATGCGCTGGCGGGCTTTTCGGGGGGAGCGGGCGTACGCATCAAGATGTTTGATGTTGGCGTCTCGGTCGCCAAATACCATCCTTCTGCTCTCTCCTTGATGCTAAGCATTTCAACGACATTGACCGATTTCTGAAAAACCTACTGTCTTATTGTAAAAAAGGTTGACTCAAAAAGAGTCAAAAAAGATGAACAAGAAGAATTATGAAGAAGAGCGTTTC
>CALUTX010000032.1 GCA_944323815.1 uncultured Parabacteroides sp.
ACGCGCGACGCCAACGGATTCCTTAGCAACGACTGGAGCGGAAACGAGACGAAACCTTATAAATGGTTACTCGATAATGCTTGCATGGTCGAACTCTTTTGTGAAATTCATAACATCAAATAAATTAAACAAAATGACAACACGCAGAAATTTCTTAAAGGCAGGCGGATTGATGCTAACCGGACTGGCAACGGCTCGGCAGCCGTTTTTCTCCGCTGCCGAACGGTTTGAAAACGGCTCGGCAGCCAATTTAGGCGCCATGCAGCAGTATGTTTGCCAACGTCCGCCCGTCGGAAAACGGCAGTTCACATCGGAAGCCGTCGAAAAAGCAATCGCCACGACGAAAGCCAAACTGAAAGACCCGAAACTGGCTTGGATGTTCGAAAACTGTTTTCCGAATACCCTTGATACGACGTGCGAACATCGGATGCTGAACGGCAAACCGGACACGTTCGTCTTGACCGGTGACATTCACGCCATGTGGTTACGCGATTCCTCTGCGCAAGTATTCCCGCATATCCAGTTCGCCAACGAAGATCCGAAAGTGAAAACCATGTTGGCTGGTGTGATCAACCGACAGACATGGTGTATCAACATCGACCCGTATGCGAACGGTTTCAACGAAGGGCCGACTGGCAGCGAGTGGGAAAGCGACTACACCGATATGAAACCGGAGCTGCACGAGCGTAAATGGGAAATCGACTCGCTCTGCTATCCCATCCGTCTGGCTTATCACTTCTGGAAAAAGACCGGCGACACATCGCCTTTCGACGCGGATTGGGACAAAGCGATGAAAAGTGTTTACCGCACTTTCGTCGAACAGCAACGTAAAGACAACTTAGGCCCGTACAATTTCCGCCGCAAAACCGACCGGCAAGGCGACACGCTGCTGAACGACGGCTGGGGAAGCCCGGTGAACCCGGTGGGAATGATTGTTTCCTCGTTCCGCCCGTCAGACGATGCAACACTGTTCGGATTCCTTGTCCCGTCCAACCTGTTTGCCATCACGTCGCTCCGGCAATTGGCCGAAATGATGCGCGAAATCAAGCAGGACAACGACTTCGCCCGTAAATGCGACTCGCTGGCAGACGAGGTGCAGGCAGCCGTAGACAAATACGCCATCGTCAATCATCCGGAATATGGCAAAGTGTATGCGTTCGAAGTGGACGGCTATTATAACCATGTCTTCATGGACGATGCCAATGTGCCGAGCCTGTTGGCTTTGCCTTATCTGGGCTGTGTCGACATGAACGATCCGATTTATCAAAACACCCGAAAGCTGGTGCTCAGCCACTCCAACCCCTATTTCTTCCAAGGGACAGCAGGCGAAGGCATCGGTGGCCCACATATCGGTTTCGGCTACATCTGGCCGATGAGTATCATCATGCGTTGCAACACGACGAACGACGACGAGGAGATTCGCAAGTGCGTCAAGATGCTGCGCGACACAGACGGCGAGACCGGCTTCATGCACGAATCGTTCTACAAAGACGATCCGAAGAAATTCACCCGTTCATGGTTCGCATGGGTCAATACGCTGTTCGGCGAGATGATTTATCGTTTGGTAAACGAAGGAAAAACAGACCTGCTGAATAACTTGGATTAAGACTGTTCAATCATGGTGCTGAATTACATTTGGATTGCCTTTTTCCTGATTGCCTTTGCCGTGGCATTGTGCAAACTCATCTTCGGCGGAGACACGGCTGTGTTTACCGACATCATCAACGCGTCGTTCACCTCTGCCAAATCGGGGTTTGAAATCTCCATCGGATTGACCGGCATCCTCTCCTTGTGGCTCGGCATCATGAAAATCGGCGAACGGGGCGGACTCATACAGGCGTTCGCCCGGTTGGCTGCTCCCGTCTTCAGCAAACTGTTCCCGGACTTGCCCAAAGACCATCCGGCTACCGGCTCCATCTTCATGAACTTCTCTGCCAACCTACTCGGGCTGGACAATGCCGCCACCCCAATGGGACTCAAAGCGATGCAGCAGTTACAGGAGCTGAACAAGGAGAAAGATTCCGCCAGCAACGCGATGATCATGTTTCTTTGCATCAATGCTTCCGGACTTACCCTAATTCCTGTCACAATTATGATGTATCGGGCACAGATGGGTGCCGCCAATCCGTCAGATGTCTTTCTGCCGATTATGTTGGCAACCTTCACATCGACGCTCGTCGCCATTCTGGCCGTCTGCATCCGCCAACGTATCCGGATTTTACAGCGCAACCTGCTCTTGTTCTTCGGAGGTGCCTTCCTCTTCATCGGCGGCGTCGCTGGGCTATTCCATTCATTGGAACAAGAACAGGTTTCCCTCTACTCTACCCTGTTCGCCAACACGTTATTGTTTACCATCATCTGCGGATTCATCCTCAGCGGCATCCGAAAGAAAATCAACGTGTATGATACTTTTATCGAAGGGGCGAAAGAAGGATTCAAAACGGCCATTACTATCATTCCTTATCTCATCGCGATACTGGTTGCCATCGGGATTTTCCGAGCATCGGGTGCAATGGATTTTCTGATAGATGGTATCCGTATGGGCGTTTCTGCCGTCGGACTGGATACGCAGTTCGTTGAGGCACTGCCGACCATGCTGATGAAACCCTTGAGCGGAAGCGGGGCGCGAGGTATGATGTTGGATGCAATGAATACTTACGGGGCGGACTCGTTCGTCGGTCGTCTTTCTTCCATCGTGCAAGGCTCATGCGACACGACGTTCTATGTCGTCGCGCTCTATTATGGCAGCGTCGGCATCCGCAACACGCGCTACACCGTCTCCTGTTCCCTTTTGGCAGACCTCGCCGGAGCCATCGCAGCAATAGCGGTGACGTATATTTTCTTTACCTAAAAAATCATCTACAAAATTTACTCTTTATGATCACATTCTACTCAGAAGACATCACCCTCCCTGCGATTGACCAGGCCAAAGTGAGCGACTGGATTCGCCGCGTGGCAGCCACTTACGGGAAACGAACAGGGGATATTAGCTACATCTTCTGTTCGGACGAGAAGATTCTCGAGGTGAACCGCCAATATCTCCAGCATGATTATTATACGGACATCATCACCTTCGACTATACGGCCGGCAACAAGATTTCGGGCGACCTCTTCATCAGCCTCGACACGGTACGCACCAACTCCGAACAGTTTCACACCCCTTACGACGAGGAACTCCACCGCACCATCATCCATGGCATTCTCCACCTCTGCGGCATCAACGACAAGGGGCCGGGCGAGCGGGAAATCATGGAAGCCAACGAAAACAAGGCACTGGCGATGCGGGAGTAAGCCAACCCTTACTCCCCTATCAACTCCTTCATCTTAGCTTTCAGCGAACCTTTCCCGTAGCCGGACCACATCTTTTTCACCTTCCCGTCGGGAGTAATCAAGACGTAATGCGGAATGCCGCGCACCCGATAGGCGGCAGCCAGCCCCGTCGTTCCCTGCCGAAGCTCGTTCCATTGATTACCGGTCAACTTCCGTTCGGTAACGAACTCTTTCCAAGAGGCCTCCGTATCCGAGCTGATGCTGACCACCTCCAGCTGCTCTTTGTATTGCTCCGCTATCTCCTCCATCTCCGGAATGGAAGCAACGCATGGGCCGCAACCTCTGCTCCAGAAATCAAGCAGGATGTATTTTCCCTTGAACTCCGACAGATGACGCACGCGCCCCTCCAAGTCGTACAGGTCGCCATCCACCATCTCATCTCCCTCGTTGACGACCGGGGGCAGATTCATGTATTCCGTAAAGAGCTTCCCGAAATCGGTCTGCTTGTCCGCATCCGACAGCTTGTCGTAAAGCGCACGAATGTCATCGGCAAAAGGCGAATTGGGATTATACTGGAGCATCCGCATATACCCACAACATTCCTTCTCCCAAACTACCGACAACGGCCGTTCTTTCAGGAACGCCAAAGTCTTCTCCGCAACCAGACTCGACAAAGAATCCTCTTTGGGACACAACGCCCGGTATTCCTCCTTCTTCCCTGCCATGTAAAGCCGCTCCATTTCAATCTTCAACGGCATCAGCTCTTCGTTGATTGCCCGCACAGCGTCGTCCAGCCGATTCTGTTCCTCTTGTTCCGGCAAACGGCTCTCCACGAACCACGTCCGCAGCCCCTTGCCTTCTCCTTTGATATGAACCACCGTCCCCGAACCGACCCAGACATCCAGCCATGTAGGAGGAAAACCCTCTCCACGCCCCATCAACGCCAGACAGCGGGGATCCGTCGTGATGGTATCGCGGAAAGAAAAACGACCGTCTATCACCGTGTCCGCCTGCATCCGCTTCAACAGATTTCCATCCACTCGATGCAGGGACAACACCGTACTGTCCGGCACGCCTGTTAGCTCGCCCTCTATCCGAAACTCGCCTTCCGGTACTCGTTCTTGCCGCATCATAATGCTGGCACACACAGCCAACAAACCGGCAGTAGCCACTATCCAAAGTATTTTTCTTCCCATTCTTATTTGAATTTGATTTTATTGTGACAAAGTTAAACATATATTCCAAAGAACAATCTATTTTTCTCATCATTTTCCTTTCCCTCCGGGTAAAAGGAAATCGCCTCCGGCTATTTCCTCCACCACAGCGCATATATAGCGGATATTTTCCGTACATTTGCCTGTCACAAACGGACAGAGAGAAAAAATGGAAGATGAATTTGACATAAGAGAGGCGCGGATGCCTGAAAAAGAACGTGAATTTGAGAATAAACTCCGTCCGCTCGCTTTCCGCGACTTCAGCGGGCAGACCAAGGTGGTCGAGAACCTGCGGGTTTTCGTACAGGCTGCCCGGATGCGGGAAGAGGCGCTTGACCACGTGTTGCTCTACGGCCCGCCGGGACTGGGCAAGACTACCCTTTCCACCATCATCGCCAACGAGTTGCATGTCGGCATGAAAATCACCTCTGGCCCCGTGCTGGACAAGCCGGGCGACCTAGCGGGTGTCTTGACCTCGTTGGAGAAGAACGACGTGCTTTTCATCGACGAAATCCACCGCCTCAGCCCGGTCGTGGAGGAGTATCTCTACTCGGCGATGGAGGATTACCGCATCGACATCATGATCGACAAGGGACCGAGCGCGCGCTCCATCCAGATAGACCTTGCCCCCTTCACGCTGATCGGGGCGACAACACGCAGCGGATTGCTGACCAGCCCCCTTAGGGCCCGCTTCGGCATCAATCTGCATTTGGAATATTACGACGTGGAGACACTGACGAAGATTGTCCTCCGCAGTGCCCGCATCCTGAAGGTCAAATGCGAAACCAATGCTGCCCGCGAGATTGCCTCGCGCAGCCGAGGTACGCCCCGTATCGCCAACGCCCTGCTCCGACGGGTGCGCGACTTCGCACAGGTGAAGGGTTCCGGCGAGATTGACAAAGCGATTGCCTGCTACGCATTGGAGGCATTGAACATCGACCGCTACGGCTTGGACCAGATAGACAACAAACTGCTCACGACCCTCATCGACAAGTTTGGCGGTGGCCCCGTCGGACTGACCACCATCGCCACCGCACTGGGCGAAGACCCCGGCACGCTGGAGGAGGTCTATGAGCCATTCCTCATCAAAGAGGGATTCCTCAAACGGACACCGCGCGGACGCGAAGTGACCGAACTTGCCTATACCCATCTGGGACGTAAGCAGGGTAGCGAACAGGGCTTTTTATTCGATTAAAAACCGACGAACTATGGCAACAGGCATGAAACGACTGGCAGGCGAAACCGCCATTTACGGCATCAGCAGCATCGTGGGGAAATTCCTCAACTGGATGTTGGTACCGATGTACACCCGCGTACTGGCCAACGAAAGCGATTTCGGCATTGTCACGAATCTCTATGCGTGGACGGCTCTCCTGATGGTCATCCTGACCTACGGTATGGAGACAGGCTTTTTCCGCTTCATTAACAAACAGGAAATCAAGATCCCGATGCGCGTTTACGCCACAACGCTGTTCAGTTTGGCGTTCACCTCCGTGCTGTTTGTGATGCTTATCCTCTATGCCCTCTCACCCGTCAGCCAGGCATTGGGGTACGGGACACATCCGGAATATGTGGGGATGATGAGTGTCATTGTCGCGCTCGATGCTTTTTGCAGCATTCCCTTTGCCTACTTGCGCTACCAGCGGAAGGCGATGCGCTTTGCCGCACTGAAACTCTTGAACATCGTGCTGAACATCGCTTTGGTCTGCTTCTTCCTCCTTCTCCTCCGACCGGAAGAGCAAGTAAAATACATCTTCGTGGCGAACCTCATTACCTCCGCCGTCACCTTCCTGTTGCTCATTCCCGACATGGTGCCGGGCCTTCGGGAGAAGGCGAGTTTCGCACTGCTCCGACAGATGCTCCGCTACTCTTTTCCCATCCTGATATTAGGCATTGCGGGCATCTTGAACCAGACGGTGGACAAGATACTCTTTCCTTTCCTCTTCGACGACACCGACTATGCGAACACGCAACTCGGCATCTACGGCGCCTGCTTCAAGGTGGCGGTGGTGATGGTGATGTTCACGCAGGCGTTCCGCTATGCCTACGAGCCGTTTATCTTTGCTAAACACCGCGACAGCGGGGGGACAGAGGCTTATGTGGAGGCGATGAAATATTTCCACATCTTCGCGCTGGTCATCTTTCTCGGCGTGATGTATTACCTCGACATCCTGAAATACTTCGTTGCACCGGAATACTACCCCGGTCTGCGCGTCGTCCCCATCGTGATGCTGGGCGAACTCTGCTTCGGCATCTACTTCAACCTCTCGTTTTGGTATAAACTGACGGACCAGACTGAGTGGGGCGCCTACTTCTCGATTATCGGGTGCGCTGCGACCGTCGCTGTCATCCTCTGCTTTGCGCCAACGTACGGCTACATGGCATGCGCGTGGGCGTCGCTCCTGAGCAACCTGCTGATGATGTTGCTCTCCTACTTCATCGGGCAACGCCGCTACCCCATCCCCTACGACCTCCGTACGGCTGCTTTCTACACCGCGCTCGCCGCCGCCTTCTACGCCGCCGGGATACTGTCGGAGATACAATCCGAGTGGCTTCGCTTGGGCTACCGCACCCTCCTGCTCCTGGCGTTCCTTGCCGTTATCATCTGGCGCGACGTCCCGTTGAAAAGTCTGCTGAAGAGGGGTAAATAAATCCCCATTAGACACATTCGAAACTGTCCAATTGACACTTCAGGAAGTGTCAATTCGCTTTTTTAAGGCGAATTATCGGATTATTTTCCTTACATTTGCCCCGATTTGTTTCCATGCAAAACAAAAAGAGAATGAACAAAGGAAGGTTTTATCTATTTGCCTGCTGGTTATTGCTGACGGCGTGTAACAGCGGGATATTCATCGAGGAGTTTGCGCCGGGTATGCCTGCGGAGGTAACCGTGCAGTGCGGCAAACCGACGGTCATCCACTTTGCGAACGATGATTGGGAGTTGCGTTCGGGGACGCGTTACGACTACGACTTGGTGAAGTTCACCATCGAGCGTACCGCGCCTACGGAGCTGACAATCCTCGCCACGGAGTGCCTCTACGATGAGCCGTATGATTTCCAACTGGAGGTGGAGAATGCGTATGTGACGAAGTCTATCAACCTGCGCATCGAACCGGGGGCGAAATATCAGGTGGACAGCGTGGCGTATGATTGGGGAAATGATTATTACGAGAGCGATAAAATCATGCCGGGAGGCGGAGCGAACTACACCAATCAGGGGCGTGAGCCAGCCGTATTTGGTATCTATCCGTTCCATAGTGCTGAGTTGATTGAGCAGCTTTCTTTTTCCGATACAAGCCTCGACTACTTTCCGCTTGTCTTTGGAAATCCCTTGCCGCAAATCGTTGTTCCGGAGTTGGTGGATGGGGAGCCGGTATTGCGTGGCCACTCCATGACGCTCTTGCCGTCTACCTTTACCCGCTCACTCGACGATGGCACGATTGTGCGTTTCAAGGTCGAAGCGGGGGAAACACTGCCTGTCAAGGTTTGGCTTTATTGCGAGGAATATCATGTCTCCTTCACGGTCTATGCCAGCAATACCCAGTCGGGCAGCAAGCGTACCATTAGCGGGGAGTATCGCTACCGCCGTCCGTATGACTATTTATTCATCCCACAAAATGCCATTATCCCATGAGACCTCTATACATTATATATATAGCACTTGCAACGCTCCTTTCAGTAGGTAACCTCGCAACACTCCGCGCCGCAGAGCCGGACAGCACGCGGCAGAAGCTTATCCACCGCGTCGGTATCGACCTCTTTCCCGGTTACGTCCTCCCGACGCATGATTTCTTCGAGGGGACAAACCGACAGGGCGAACCGATTAACACCACGATGTCGGCCCATCTGAAGTGGGCATTCCAGTTTGCCCCCGACAGCTACTTCGGGCGCAACTATCCACATGCCTCACAGGGTATCGGGTTGGCTTACAACAGCTTCTTCAACCAACAGGAGATAGGCTCTCCCGTCGCGCTCTACGTCTTCCAGACATCGCGTATCGCGTCGCTCAGCGAGCGGCTTTCGCTGGACTATGAATGGAACTTCGGCGCCTCTTTCGGCTGGAAACCTTATGACGAGTTTACGAATGACTATAATAACATCGTCGGCTCGAAGACCAACGCATACATCAATCTGGGCTTGATGCTCAACTACCGCCTAACGCCCGACTGGAGCCTGACGCTTGGCGCAGGTTTCACTCATTTCTCCAACGGGAACACCAGCTATCCCAACGCAGGCGTCAACACGGTGGGAGGCCGCATTGGTGTAGTGCGTACCTTCGGCGCCGGGCAGTGGACACCCCGCCGCTATGCACCCGACCCTTTCACGCGGCATATCAGCTACGACCTTGTGCTCTACGGTGCGGTACGCAAACGGGCATACATACCTTCCGACCCGTCATTAGGGGTGTTACTGCCAGGACACTTCGGCGTACTGGGGCTGAACTTCAACCCGATGTATAACGTGAGCCGCTACTTCCGTGCCGGGCTCTCGCTCGACGCACAGTATGACGAGAGTGCCAACCTGAGCGGGCATGTAGTGAATCCAGGGGCTTCGGCGGAAGAGCTGAAGTTCTACCGTCCACCCTTCCGCGAACAGTTTGCCGTCGGGCTTTCGGTACGTGCCGAGATTGTGATGCCCATCTTCGCCATCAACATCGGCGTAGGGCGGAACATCATCTGCAAGGGCAAGGATACGGACCACTTCTACCAAATCCTTGCCCTCAAAACGCATCTCACGAAAGGCCTCTTTCTACACGTGGGCTATCAACTCTATAAGTTCAAAGATCCGAATAACCTGATGCTGGGTATCGGGTATCGGTTCCACAGTAAACGGTAAGATTTTTCCCCTTCCTCAGATGACCGGCTTCAGGGGATGCCCTTCCTTGTCTTCGGGATACAAAGCTCCTTCAGCCTCCAGTTCCTGTGTCATCGCTTGGACCATCTGCACAAGGCGGTCAGTCTCGGTCGTGGCAAGGTTGTGGATTTCGGTTGGGTCTTTCTTCAGGTTATACAGCTCATACGCCGGACGGGTAGGTAACGTTGGGTTGTAGTAGTATATCAGTTTCCAATCGCCGTCCCGGTAGGTGGTGAAGTAGCTTCCACGATGCTCATGCGGGAAGTGCATCAAGAAACGTTCCGGCCGGGCTTCGTTCCGCTTACCCAACAACTGCGGAGTCAAATCAAAGCCGTCGCAAACATGATTAGCCGGTTGCGGTACGCCGGTAATAGACAGCACCGTCGGAAAGAGATCCATCACCGTTCCCATCTGTTGCTGGATGACACCTGCCTGAATCGGCAAACGTTTCTGCAGCGGGTTCAGGCCGTCCGGTTTCGCCCATGCCGCAATAAACGGCACGCGCATTCCTCCTTCATACTCGCTTCCCTTCTTGCCGCGCAAAGGAGCCGAAGAGGTGTAGCCCTTCTCGTCACCTAAAGGAGCATCCGAGCCATTGTCACCCAAAAAGATAATCAGGGTATTCTCCGCGATACCCAGTTCTTCGAGATGGTCCATCAAATCGCCCAGCGACTTATCCATACCCTCTATCAACGTGGCAAACGCCTTGGCATCAGGTGACTTGTCCGAATCCGTATAATGCCCGATAAAACGACGATCTACCTCAAACGGCGCATGCACCGCATAGTGTGCCATATAAAGGAAGAAAGGTTTCTTTTCCGCAACAGCTTTGTCAATCTGCTCATTCGCCTCGATTGTCAGTGCATCGCTCAGGAAGGTATTCGTACCGTGGTATTTCTCCAACCTGGGTACGGCACGCGCTTTCCAGCCCTTGATATGCCCATAGCCAGATTCCCCGTAATAGCTGCCCGGCTGCCCGATAGAAGAACCGGCAATATTCACATCATACCCCACATTCAACGGGTTCTCTCCCTCGCTACCGATGGGACCAAAATGGGCCTTCCCGACGTGAATCGTCTTGTAACCGGCCTGCTGCAAGACGCGGGGCAGAGTAACGGTCTGCTTTGTAATCCCCTGCCAGTTCCAGTCTTTTGGGCCATAAGGTGTACGATTGTTACTTTCCGAATTAATCCAGTTGGTCGTCCGATGACGTGCCGCATTCTGTCCCGTCATAATCGAAGCCCGCGAAGGCGAACTCACACTCTGGGCATAAAAGGTCGAAAAACGGATTCCCTGCTCCGCCAACCGTTCCATATTGGGCGTTCGGTACCAATCATTCAACGGATACCGCACCGGATTCCCCGCCTCATCACACAAAAAAGGCAACGACGTATCCATCACCCCCATATCGTCCACCAAGAAAACAATGACGTTGGGACGTTGCTCCTGCGCTGCTACCTGCTGAACAGGTAATGTTGGGAGCAAAAGGGTAGTTGCTAAACTTAATTTCATATAGTTATTCATAAGACCTCCTTTTTATCCTTTACAAATTTAATCTTTTGTTTGACTTCCCCACCAATCTTCATTGGGTACAAACGAATCCGATAATTGCTGTTTGCGTTGTTCTTCCAAATGTTGCAAAAATAGGGTTTGCTGTTTCTGTTTATATTCCGCTTCTTTACGCGAATCATACTGTGGATCTGCAACTGGATATTTGGCCCCCGCCTCCGTCAACCATACAGAAAGCTTCTTACTCAAGAAAGTCACTTTCTCCGGATACTGCGCATTCAACGGTTCCGATTCCGTTTCATCCAGTTTCAAGTTATATAGCTCATCTCTACCATCTTCATAATAATGAATCAATTTCCAGTCTCCATCACGAATGACCGAAGAAGGTTCTCCACCCTGATTACCATAATGCGGATAATGCCAATACAAAGCCCTTGCAGGAAGTGTTTCTCCATTCAATACCCCAATCAAACTCTCTCCATCCACATGTTGCTGTGGCAGTAAGGGTAAACCAGCATATTCCAAAATAGTCGGATAAAAATCGGTTCCAATCACCGGTACATCTGAAATCACCCCATGTAACGAGCAATCCGGGTCTTGAATAATAAAAGGTACACGGAAACCACCTTCCCATTGCCGGCCCTTTCCTCCACGCAAAGGCAAACAAGATGTGGAATAAGCATCCCCTGAAGATACACCACCGTTATCACCGGTAAAAATAATCAATGTATTTTCAGCCAATCCCAATTCTTCCAACTTATCCAGCACAACCCCAATCGCATCATCCATCTGCTTGATCAGACCCGCATAAATCGGATTATCCTGATGCTGACGGACAGGCAAAGTCCGATCTACTTTAAAACCGGTAGAAGCAATCCCCATCGAATCAGCTTTATCCCGAAAATATTTCCAATTTGATTCGGTCGTCTGAATCGGTGCATGAACGGCATAAAACGAGAGGTAAGCGAAAAACGGTTGCTTTTTATGGTTCTTCGTCTGTTCTTCCATGAATCGAGCCGTTTCCAATGCCAAACGCATGGAAAGATTTTCCCCTTCCGGACCGTCTTTCAATTTCGGATTATCATAAGGAGAAAAATAGCCACCCACTGGGGAACCAGCCTCATAACCTCCTATATTGATATCAAATCCATGATCTTCCGGAGATGAACCTTCTCCACCAATATGCCACTTTCCTGCCATAAAGGTTTTATAACCATGTGCCTTTAAAACCTTAGGCAATGTCATCTCTTTTTGTGACAATCCCCATTCATATTCAGCAGGTAACAATTTGGAATGACGCCCCATCTTCCGCCATTCTTCACCAGAAGCTTCTCCAATCCAATTGGTAATGCCGTGACGAGCCGGAGATTTCCCGGTCATGATACTGGCACGGGAAGGACTCGACACCTGACAAGCCGCATATCCTTGTATAAACAACACACCTTGACGGGCTATTCGGTCAATATTCGGCGTCTCATAATAACGACTCCCTCCACAAGAAGTATCATTCCACCCGTAATCATCCGCCAAAATAAACAACACGTTTCGAGGCTTTTCTTTTGCATGGACACACGTTGCGCACCATAATCCAATACCGGTACAACACAAAACTAACCATTCCTTTTTCATCTGAATATTATCTTAGTAACCCTTATTATTTTACCGCCCACTAATTAAAAAAATAATTTTCAATTAGTGGGCAATAATACTTTTAAAATTACCCTCCGGATAAATTTGTCTGGTCTTCGAGAAAACAAATTTTCCCGGAAGGTAAATGAAAGAAACGTGTCAATTCCCGTTAATTCCAACCCGGATTCTGTTCCAAATTCGGATTCAAAGATAACTCTCGTAACGGTAATGGATACAAATAATCCTTTTCGACATCGAAAGTTCTTGACGCAGCCGATTGAACAACAATAAAACCATTTTCATCCAAAATCACATCCTCACCTGCGACTACATCCGGATAAGCATCCGCATCAAACTGGATCCCCAAAATAGCTCTCGGAAGTTCAGTCTCCGCGATCTTCCAACGAATAATATCGTCATAACGCCGTGCTTCTCCCGACATTTCCGAGCGACGTTCCCGACGAATTTCATCCCGCATACTCAACCCATACTGTTCGACAAAAGCATTTGTCAAATGTGGTAATTGATTCGGATCACCGGCAAAACGGTCACGCAATAGGTTAATAGACAAATCCAAATCGGCATCGCTAATTTCATCATTTAACTCATACAAGGCTTCTGCATACGTCAACAATACCTCTGCGTATCGAATCAAGATGTTGTTTACATACACTGCAGTTGGTTCATAGGTAAAAGCGGATTCCACTCCATACTTCTTAAACATATAACCGGAACGTGTCTGAGAAAACAGACTCGGTAAGAAAGGAGCACCGTCATAATCATCACCCGGCCGCCACAATGTCAAAGCCATACGGGGATCTCTATTTTCAAACTCTTGCCCGGCAGGCAAATACTCGACAGGATAAACCGATTTGTCTATAGGAAGACCATCTTTACATAAGAAATTATCTGCCACATATTTGGTCGGCTCGCAATCAAAGTCATAAATAATGTAACGAGGAACCGGGTTAAACGTACCATCCGCTTCCGAATATCGATAGGTCAGAATATGTTCGTCACAGTCAATGCCTGCATACAAAAACAAATTACGATAATCCGGATACAACGAATATTCCCCTGAATCCATCACAGCTCTTGCTGCATTCACCGCCATCTGTAAATAGTTCTCGTAATTACTTCCTTCGTGGAACTTATAATGTGTTCCAGCATACAAGGCGGCACGTGCCCAAAAAGCATAAGCAGCCCCTTGTGTAATACGTCCTATATCATCTGTCATCTGGCTTTTAGGCGGAATATGCGTGGCAGCAAACTCCAAATCTTCAAAAATCAACGCCCAAACATCCGCCTTATCCGCCCGAGCCGATTGCAATTCCGGGGAATCCATATCCAATGTCTGTGTAATCAGAGGAACACCTCCAAAACGGGTGACTAATTGATAATAGTAATAAGCCCGGAAAAAACGAGCTTCACCCGCATATCGGTTCTTTATCTCGTTCGTCACATCCGCCCGTTCATAATTTTCCAGAAAGTCATTGGCAATACGGATATAACTATAACAATTATCCCACGTATCGTCTGTATTCGGAGGTGTATACGTACCCGAACTTATATCATTAGCCGCCGCTGCAAATGTATCTGCACTCCGGTTATCCGTTGAATAAGAGATATTCATATTCTCATACAAGTTATTCAAAGCCAATCTCAAATCATCTTCCGTATTCCAGAAAGTCGTCGGCGAAAGGGCTGTCAACGGTTCTCGTTCCAAAAAATCACTACAACTCGTACAAGCCCCAAATGCGATAACAGCGCACAAATATTTAATCGATTTCATGTTTTTCTTCTCTTTTAAAATACGACATTAACACCTATGGAATAATTCCGCATAATCGGATACATATATCCGGCTACCGTGTTCAACTCAGGATCATAATATTTGAACATCTTACTAAACTCAAACAAATTCTCCCCACTGAAATAAACCCTCACTTTTTCAATCTTCGCCTTCCGCGTCCACTCCGGTTTCAAGGTATATCCTACTTGCAAGTTCTTCAACCGTAAGTAGGCCGCATTTTGCAACCAATGAGAGGAATACTGATAATTGTGTTGGCTACCCGCATACAAACGAGGTAACAACGCATTCGGATTCTCAGGCGTCCAATAATCAGAGAAATAAGTGTACGAATAGTTACTCCACGAGTCTCTAAAAGGTTGAAAAGCTTCGCTGTCCAAATAGAAATTTCGTTTTCCTACCCCTTGGAACAAAGCAGAAAAGTCAATGGATTTCCAACTACCGCCAAAATGAAGGCTAAACTCAAAACGAGGCTGTGTCGTTCCCAAATAGACCAAATCATTGGGAGCCGAAATCCGACCGTCGCCATCTTGGTCAATATAACGAACGTCTCCCGCACTTTGAATGGCACGGTTGAAAGCCGGAGCCGCCTGTGCTTCTGCATCCGTCTGGAAATAACCGTCCGTCTCGAAACCGAAGATTGAACCAATCGAATAGCCCTGTATCTTCTGATTGATGCCAGCCGTGAACCCAGTAAATTCAACACCATAATCAACCAACTCGTCTTTTCGGTCCGTCAAATTGAAATTCACAAAATAATTGAAATCTTTTATCTGATCTCTCCAACCTAGTGAGATTTCCCAACCTTTCACAACCAACTCGCCATAATTACCTGTCGGGACATCAATACCAATCACACTCGGCACTTCGATGTTTACCAACATATCCTTATTCCGTTTGTAGAAATATTCACCCGTCGCTGTCAATCGGTTATCCAAGAATCCCAACTCCAAGGCAACGTTTGTCATTTCTACTGTTTCCCATGTTCTCGCTTCAGAAGGCAACTGAGCCAACGTCGCCCACTGTGCCAATTCACTTTGGAATGGATAATAACCCGAAACAACATATTGGGCGATATGGTCATACAAACCCAAACCATTTTGGTTACCTAATTGTCCCCAAGAAGCGCGTAATTTCATGTTGGAAAAAATATCTTGTTTTTGCATGAACTCCTCTTCCGTCACACGCCAACCAACAGAGAAAGAAGGGAAGAATCCCCATTTATTCTGAGAGGAAAAGCGGGAAGAACCATCCGCACGGAAATTCGCCTCAAACAAATATCTCGAATCATACGCATAATTCAAACGCATAAATCCGGAAAGCAAAGCCCATTGCGTTTCGTCTCCGTCGTTCGACCAACCGTCAGTCGCACCTAAATCCAATGCCGGCAGTTCATTTCCAATAATGTTCAAACGTTCGCCTTCCAACATACTGTAATATTCCATTTCTGCAGACCAACCTCCCAGTAACGTAACATCGTGTTTACCGAAAGTCTTACTATATTCTGCCAGCAACTGTCCGGTGAAATAGCGTGTATTATCTTTCGTCAAAGTCAAGCGATTATCTCCGCTCTGTCCAGCAGCCATAGACACCAAACCATTCGGACCATATTTCCCATAAGCCCGACGCCATTCACTGGTTTCTCCAGATGTAAAGCGAGCACCACCGACCGCCTTCAATGTCAATCCATCCAACGGTTTGTAAGCAAGAGTAAAGATTCCATCTATCACGTTCGTAAATTCTTTTCCTTCTCCACCTTCCCGCAAAGCCTGAATCGGATTGGCTTGCATACGATACCGGGCATAATTACCGTTTGAATCATAAATTGGCATATTCGGTCCAGCTTGGATAAAAGTTATATAAGGAATTGTCCATCCACCAAATTGAGGATGATACCGCCGATCCATTCGAGAGAATGTGATACGCGAATCGAAATTCAATTTATCCTTAATAATATCTGCATTTACATTGGAACGAATATTAAACCGGTCGAAATTATCCGGTCCATACTCTGCAAACATTCCATTTTGATCCAACCAACCTGCCGAGAACAGATATTTCAAACTTTCCTGCGAACGGGAAATCGTCAAGTTATGTTGCTGTTGGAAACTGTGATCCATCATCAGATCTATCCAGTCCATATCAGCCGTATAAATCCAATCATTCCCATTCGGAATAGAAACCGTCGACTGTGTCCGAATTGCCTCCAAAGCTGCCTCAGAAAAATTAGGAGCCAGCCCCGCATTGGTAAATGCCAAATTTGACAAGCGGGCATGTTCAAGGGCTGTCGTACTTTCCGGAATGCGTGTAGGCGTATTGAACGAGA
>CALUTX010000033.1 GCA_944323815.1 uncultured Parabacteroides sp.
AACCTGTTACACATCGTAAAGGAGCTGGGCGCACAGATCGAAGTGCGCCGCAACGACCAAATCACGCTGGACGAGGTGGAACGTTTCGACAAAATCCTGCTCTCGCCCGGTCCCGGTATTCCGGAAGAGGCCGGTATTTTGCTGCCGCTTATCCGCCGCTATGCGCCGACCAAAAGTATCCTGGGCGTCTGTCTGGGCGAACAGGCGATTGGCGAGGCATTCGGTGCCAAGCTGGTCAACCTGACGGAGGTGTACCACGGCATCAGTTCGGACATCCAAATCGTGGCCGACGATCCGCTGTTTGAAGGGCTTCCTCGTCGGTTCCAAGCCGGACGTTACCACTCGTGGGTTGTCTCGCGGGAACAGTTTCCCGACTGTCTGGAGGTGACGGCTGTCGATACGGAGAAAAATTACATCATGGCGCTGCGCCACCGCACGTACGACGTACGCGGCATTCAGTTTCATCCCGAATCGGTGCTTACGCCGGAAGGGAAGAGAATGATTCAAAACTGGACGTTAAATAATTGACAATTGACAATGGACAATTGACAATTTCATAGTTAAATAAAAAAGGAGATGAAAGAGATATTATACAGATTATTCGAATCGCAATATTTGGGACGCGACGAAGCGCGAACCATCTTGCAAGACATCGCTACGGGGAAATATAACGATTCCCAAATCGCCAGCCTGATTACGGTCTACCTGATGCGCAACATCTCGGTCGAGGAGCTGACCGGCTTCCGCGAGGCGTTGCTCGACATGCGCGTCCCGGTCGACCTCTCCGACTACCGCCCCATCGACATCGTCGGGACGGGCGGCGACGGAAAGAACACGTTCAACATCAGCACGGCAGCCTGCTTTGTCGTGGCAGGTGCAGGCTATCACGTGATCAAGCATGGCAACTACGGGGCGACCTCCGTCAGCGGCGCCAGCAACGTGATGGAGCAGCACGGCGTACGCTTCACGGCCGACGTCGACCGCCTGCGCCGTTCGATGGAGGCGTGCCGCATCGCCTACCTCCATGCCCCGCTCTTCAACCCCGCTCTGAAAGCGGTCGCGCCCGTAAGGAAAAGTCTGGGTGTGCGCAGCTTCTTCAACATGCTCGGCCCGCTGGTCAATCCCGTCATGCCGGCCTATCAACTGCTGGGCGTCTACAACCTGCCGCTGCTCCGCCTTTACAGCTACACGTATCAGGAGAGCGGTACGCGCTTTGCCGTCGTGCACAGCCTCGACGGGTACGACGAAATTTCGCTCACGGCGGAGTTCAAAGTGGCCATGCCGGAGAAGGAGAAACTCTACACACCCGAGATGCTCGGTTTCCCGCGTGCAAAAGAGCACGACCTCGACGGCGGGCAGACCGTAGCCGACGCCGCCCGCATCTTCGACAACATGTTGCACAACTGTGCGACGCCTGCGCAGGCCAATTGCGTCATCGCCAACGCCGCCTTCGCCATCCAAGTGATTTGCCCGGAGAAGAAAATCGAAGATTGCCTTGCCGAAGCGCGCGAATCGCTCCGCAGTGGCCAAGCGTTACAGACGTTCGAACGCTTCCTCTCGCTCAACCAGTAAACAACATCAAACAGTGAAACAATTGGCAGTATGAAAGATATTCTACAAGACATCGTAACCAACAAACGGCTGGAGGTGGAACGGCAGAAACAGGCCGTCCCGCTTCCTCTCCTGCTGGGGCTGGGCAGTGAGCAGCTCGAACGCCCCACCCGCTCCATGCGCCGGTCCATCGCCGCCTGCCCGCCGGGTATCATCGCCGAGTTCAAGCGCAAAAGTCCCTCCAAAGGGTGGCTGCATCCCGGCGCCCGCGTTGCCGACGTCGTGCCGGCCTACGAAGCGGGGGGAGCCGCCGCCTGCTCCATCCTGACCGACACGAACTTCTTCGGTGGTTCGCTGGGCGACCTGCGGGAAGCACGCCGACTGAGCCGCCTCCCGCTGCTCCGGAAAGACTTCGTCGTCGATGCGTACCAACTGTACCAAGCGCGCGCAATGGGTGCCGACGCGGTCCTGCTGATTGCCGCCTGCCTCACGCCCGCGCAATGCAGCGACTTCGCCGGACTGGCACACACGTTGGGGCTGGAGGTGCTACTCGAAATCCACAGCGAGGAGGAGCTGGAGCACCTTCACGCACAGGCGGACATGGTGGGAATAAACAACAGGAATTTAGGCTCGTTCCACACCGACGTCGGCCACTCGTTCCAATTGGTAGAAGCCGTGCAACAGGCCCTCGCCGAACAAGCCAACCCACCGCTGCTCATCTCCGAGAGCGGTATCTCAGACCCTTCGAGCGTAAACAAGCTGCGCGAAGCGGGCTTCAGCGGCTTCCTCATCGGCGAAACCTTCATGAAAACCGAACATCCGGGCGAAACGCTCAAACAATTCATAGGAGGAGCCACGCGATGATTATCAAAGTATGCGGTATGCGCGAACCGGAAAACATCCGCGCCGTAGCACAACTCGACATCGACTGGATGGGATTTATTTTTTACCCCAAAAGCCCGCGCTGCGCAATTGACAATTCACAATTGACAATTGACAATTGGGCTTCGCGCTCGGTAAAAAATAATTGTCAATTGTCAATTGTCAATTGTCAATTAAAAAAAGTAGGTGTTTTCGTCAACGCCTCCCCCTCGACGATACAAGAGACCGCCTTGCGTTACCGCCTCGACTATCTGCAACTACACGGCGGGGAAACGCCGGACGAATGCTATGCGCTCCGAAAACGCGGCTATGCGCTCATCAAAGCCCTGCCCGTTTCCCGCGCGGAAGATTTGCGGGCGGCAGCCACGTATGAAGGAGTGATCGACTACCTACTGTTCGACACCCGCTGCGAGGGGTACGGCGGCTCGGGGCAGGCGTTCGACTGGTCGTTGCTCGAAGGGTATCAAGGCGAAACACCCTTCCTACTGAGCGGAGGCCTGCGTCCCGAAAGCGCAGAAGCCCTCCTCCGCTTCCATCATCCCCGGCTGGCGGGCATCGACCTCAACAGCGGATTCGAGACGGCTCCGGGCGTCAAAGACGTCGCACGGCTGAAAGCATTCATTCAAAAGATTCGAAATAAAAAGATTGGATAACTTATAAAACAGAAACAAGATGAACCGTATTACACATTTATTCCAAACGAAACCCAACGGAATCCTTTCCGTTTACTTTACGGCCGGTTTTCCTTCGCTGAACGACACAACCGGTATCCTCCGTGCGCTCCAAGCGGGCGGCATCGACATGGTGGAGGTGGGCATCCCCTTTTCCGACCCGATGGCCGACGGCCCCGTCATACAAGACGCTGCGACGCGCGCGCTCCGCAACGGGATGTCGCTTCGCCTGCTCTTCGAACAGCTGAAAGGCATCCGCAGCGAAATCCATATCCCGCTGATCCTGATGGGGTATCTGAACCCGATTCTACAATTCGGCTTCGAAGCCTTCTGCCGCAAATGCGTGGAGGTGGGTGTCGACGGAATGATTATTCCCGATCTTCCTTTTGCCGATTACATGGACGCATACAAAGCGACGGCCGACCGATATGGCCTGAAGATGATCATGCTCATCACGCCGGAAACCTCCGAAGAGCGGGTGCGCCTCATCGACGCGCATACCGACGGCTTCATCTATATGGTCTCGAGTGCCGCCACCACCGGTGCGCAACGCAGCTTCGACGAACAGAAGCAGGCCTATTTCCGCCACATCGACGAGATGCAGCTACGCAATCCGCGCCTCGTCGGTTTCGGTATCTCCAACCGCGCCACATTAGAAGCCGCCAACGCCCACGCTTCCGGCGCCATCATCGGCAGCAAGTTCATCCAACTACTCGACGAATCGCAAACGGCGGAAGAGGCGGTCAGACGGTTGAAAGAGACACTGCAAAGCGATTCTTGTCCAAATACTTGATAATTTTCGCCGGGCAGCCGACCGCCACGAGGACGACGACGCCCGGCATTTGTTGCTCCATCAATCGTACATTTTCCTTTCGGCTAACGAACTTTTAGAAAGCGAAATTAATAAAAGGATGGTTACAGCCAAAACAGGGCAACCCAAAGAATTGCCCTGCCTTGTGCTGCTACCATCCTTTCATTTTCAGAAGCCAAAAGGAATTTGGTGCGCTTATTGTTTATCCCTCTTTCTTCCAATCCTATAAAGTCTGACTACATCTTAAACGCCTCCTCTTTCACATACGCCTTATATCCCTTGATCATGCCGGGATAGCCTTCTTCGGCGCGGGGGAGGTAGCGGAAGCCGGAGATGGTTTGCGGCTCCTTCAGGTCGATGACCAGTTGATGGGGATATTTGTCGCCCTCTTTCGTGCTCCAGTAGGTGGACTCTTGGAGGTCGTACACCTTGTCGGCAGTGAAGTTTCCGCCCCAGCCTGTGCTTTCGCTGTCGGCATAAACGATATTCCAATGCAGGCGCGGCAGCGGTTTCCCGTCAGCCCCCAACAAATAGAACTCGGCAATGGCGGCGTTGTCCTTGCCGTCTTGTGCGGTCAATGCCTCCAAGCAGAAGTAACGTCCTTCGACCGGCTGCGCGAATTTCACCTCCTGCCAGCCGTTACCGGGCTTCAAAGAGCCGGAAGCAGCGGGACGTTCGCCCTTCAAATCGAGTGTCTGCCCCTCCTTGCGGTGCGTCAATGGTTCTTCGGCACGCAACATGTCGAGTATCGGTTGTTTCAACCCTTTCACAACAGGTTTGTCCGGGCCAAGCAGGTCGAGGACAACGATTTCGTTCTTCCCCTTCTTCAACCAACAGCCGGGCATGAAGAGCGTCTGCTGCGGACCGATGCGCCAGAAGCGTCCCATCGCGCGGCCGTTGACCCAAACCATTCCTTTGCCCCATGTCTGCAAGTCGAGGAAGACGTCGCCGACCTCATCCAACTGGAAGGTTGTCCGATAATAGGCAGGGCCGTCGATTTTCTCGCCGGGCTGGTAGTTTTTCTCCTTGGCAAAAGCGCCGTCCACCGGGAAACTGTACACCTGCCAGTTCTTCAACTCACGCTTGTCATTCTCGCTGATAAGCTCGACCTTCTCGGTGATACCCTTGCGGTCGTGGATGGCCACGTCGAAGTTGACGCGCCCCATCGCCTCGACCAAAATATCCAAACGGGCCCCTTCGGGCAGGTCGGGCAATATCACGGTACTCTCGCCGCGACGGCGGTCCAAACGGCCCAACAGCTTGCCGTCGGCAAAAATCTGTGCCCAGTCGTGCGCCTCGGTGATGACCAACGCCGTACCCGCCTTGACGGCAACGGGCAGCGTGGTGCGATAGAGAATCGTCCCCCAGCCTTGGTCGAACTGTTCCATCGGCTGAATCGTTTCCGACTGCTTCGGCTCCGGCAGGTTGTCAAAGAGCGGCGCCACGTCGGTCAGCGTGAATTCCGGGATTTCGATGAGCGGATAGGGGGCCGGAACGTCGGGGATTACCTGTCCCGAATCGGCATACTGCATCAACAGTTCGCGCAGCTGGTGATACTTCGGTGTCGCCCAACCGGCTTCGCTAATCGGCGCGTCGTAGTCGTAAGAGCTACACATCGCCGAGTAGGGCGGGCAGTTCGCGCCACCCCAGTGCCCGAAGGTCGTTCCTCCGTGCGCCATGTAGAGCGAGAAAGAGATGTTGCGGTCGAGCATGTCTTTGATGCCGGACACCATCACACCGGCGTCACGCGTCTCGTGCTTGCGTCCCCAATGGTCGAACCAACCGCTCCAGAACTCGCTGCACATCAGCGGTGTGTTCGGGCGTGCTTTCTTCAGATTCGCGAACTGAGCGTCGATGTTGGCGCCTGTCCCGAAATTAATCGTCCAAAGCAGGTCGTCCAGCCCGTTGAGCTGGAACGTCGAACTCCAGTCGCATTGGAACAAAGGCACGTCCGTGAAGCCGGCTCCCCGCACAATGTCGCGGATGTTGGCGATGTATTCCTTATCCGTCGCGTAGGCACCGTATTCGTTCTCCACCTGCACCATGATGATGTTTCCGCCGCGCGTCACCTGCAAGTCGGCCAACTGCTTGCCCATCTGGTCCATATAAACCTTCACACGTTCCAGGAAATAGGGGTCGCTGGTACGCAATTTCACATCCCGCTTCAGCAACCACCAAGGCAGTCCGCCCATCTCCCATTCGGCACAGGCATAGGGTCCCGGCCGCAAGATGACATACATCCCGTGTTTCTGCGCCAATTGGCAGAAACGTGCCACATCGTGGTCTCCCTCGAAATTAAATTGGTCGGGCTGCTGCTCATGAAAATTCCAAAAAGTGTAGATACAAATGGTGTTCATACCTAACGCCTTGCACATCTCGATGCGGTGTTCCCAATATTCGGAAGGAATACGGGCATAGTGTATCTCCGCCGCCTTGATGACAAACGGTTTCCCGTCCAAAAGGAACGTTTTGTCACCTATCGCAAAATCTTTCGGTTCCCCCTTGGGCGTGCCGCTGCTACATCCCCCCAACAGCAGGAGGGCAGACAGGGCATACGTCATACATTTCTTAATCATAATCATACGTCGTGTTTATGTTTCTTTTTTATTTGGTGAATACAATTTCTTCTCCTTTTTGCATATCCGTTTCAAACAGTTCGCCGTTCAACGACGCGCCATCCTTTACGGCATGAACCAGACTGGCCGGCAGCATCAGCCGAAGCCGTCCGCCCTGTTCCGCACGAATGCGAAGTTCGGACACCTGCCCCTCCTTCATCGTGGCCGATACCAGAAAAGCGCCCTGCGCCCGCAAGTTTTCAAACGAAGCCTCCTGCCAAGCAGACGGAATCGCCGGGAAAACCCGAATTACCCCCGTATGGCTCTGCAACAGCATCTCCTGTACGCCTGCCGCAAAAGCGAAATTGCCTTCCAACGTGAACGGACGGTAGGTAAAGCGGGACTTGCCGCTCTTCGTCTGGTCACCATTGGCATGGAAGGTGTTGGACAGGCAGAAACACTCGGCGAACGTACGCAACGCGCGGGCGGCCTCTTCGCCATCGAAGGCACGGGCACACATGTTTCCATACCAGCTATACGAGTAGCCGCACCAGTAGTCCGGCCCGTAATCGTGCAGTTTCTTCAACGTCGCTTTGATAATCGCCTGCTCCTTCTCGCCCTGGCTCCAGTCGATCAAGCCGAGCGGATGAATGGCCAGCGCATGAGAGAAGTGGCGATGCGACTGGTCGTAGGAGAATCCTTTGGCGAAGGTCAAGGCTCCGTCTGCGTCCAAATCGAATTCGGGTAACTGGCTTCCGACCGTTTGCCAGTGTGCCGCCTCCTCGGCCAGTCCCAGCTCGCCCGCCAGCTCCGAAGCCGCCCCGAAGGCAAAACGCATCAACGCCAAGTCAAAGTTCGTCAGATCCTTGAACCACGCCTGAATCGAGTTGTCAAAAATCTCCGGGCTGGAGCTGAGCGGCAAACGGCGTACGCCTTTCGCATCGACCTTCGAGAATTGCTCTAAATAGACGGCGACCTCCTTCAAGAAGGGATAAGCGCGTTCCTCCAAAAAGGTACGGTCTGCCGAATACTTCCAATGCAAATAGAAATGCTGTGCGAGCCAAGCACCGACGGTCGGCGACATCGAATACTGAATCCAGCCCCCCATCGGCACACCCGTCAGCGTACAGACACCAGGGACGTTCATGCCGTCCGTTTCGAAATACTGCTTCGTGTATTGCTTATACACATCCCGCTGGCTCCAAAGCGTATTCAGGAAACCCAGTCCTTCACTCAGATGGTTGCCCGTATAGGCAGGCCAGTAGCTCAGCTGCGTGTTGAGGTCGTGATGGTAATCGCCCTTCCAAGGCGGAAGCAGGCCGTTGTCTGCCGTCCAGACCGCTTGCAGGGAGATGGGATAAGAATCTTCGCGGGATGCGGAGCCAAATTTATACATCTCATTGTCATATTGTTTTTGCAAGACGGAATCGGGAAGCGAGATAGACGACTGCGCCCAGTAATTCGTCCAATAAGCTTGATGCGCACGGTAGTCCGCCTCGATGCCCCGCTCTAACGCCTCCGTCGTTTCGGTTTCGGCACGATCAGCCGACAACGACGAGGTCAGGCTCCATGCCCCGCGCAGCGTCTTCCCATGCTGTTCCCAGCGGACCGATACGTCGTACGAAAAGTCGTTCCATCCCTCTTGATGGTAGGTGGCAAGCCCCTTTTCCGTATGTATCTTGCCCTGTTTATATCCCAGCCGTTGCAACGCCGACCCGGCATGTGAATTGTTGTCCTTCGCCGTTTCCGGGTCTGCATAACGCGGGGCGACGATAACCGGCGAGACCGTGTCGGGCAGATTTTCGAACAGGAACCAGCCCACCGGCTCTGAAGCGTGCACAAACGTTTTCAATCGTGCTCCGTTCTCCCACGTCACCTCGCATAGGGCGTTTTGCAAAAAGAGTTCCACAGATTTCACCTTGCCCAAGTTCAAAGGCAGTTCGATGGCGGCTCCCGGTATTTTGGAAGGTGCCGGATTGGCGTCGTAAGGCCAGTCGAATTTTTTCTGTACCGGCAGGTAATCGCCCTTCTGCACCTGTTCGTAGACCCACGCAAACCGGTTGTTCGGCCCCGATATGCTGTCCGACGGACGCAAATCCCACAAATCCGTCCGGTCCAACGACAGACGCAACACAGAATCGCGCTGCCAGACCAAACTACCCACCGTCGCATTGCCGAGCGGGATTCCTTCGTCCCACGTTCGCGCCAACTCCGCGAACCGCAAATCGCTGCCCGACGACTGCACCGGCAACGTATCGTTTTCTTCACAAGCGAACAACAGGCATATGCTGATGCCAATCGCTCCTAAATTTCTATTTCTCATGCTTATCTCATTTTGATTATCTTTGAATTTCATACAAAGATATACGTTTTATCCGGCACACAGTTGTTTTCCTCCGATGTAAATTTGTTTATATCCGAGCTATTTTATGTAGTTGGGAGAAAAAATAGACAATCCGATTGATTACATGGACAATCTTCCGATTTTCAGAACTCAGCCGCTTTTTCAATCGTGAGCCGTTCGCCTGTTACAGGATGGGTGAAGGACAACGATTCGGCGTGGAGGTACAGCCGGTCGGCCGCCTTCCCATAGAGCATGTCCCCCACAATCGGCGCATCCAGACCGGACGGGTGCGCGGCATGGACACGCAGTTGGTGCGTCCGTCCCGTCAGCGGGAAGAAGGCGACGCGCGTACGGCCTCCCGGCTCGTAGCCCAAGACCCGATAGCGCGTGACGGCAGGTTTCCCATGCACAGGGTCTACCACCTGACGCGGACGGTCGGCAGGATTCGGGCGGAGCGGGAGCGAAATCTCGCCTTCCGGCTGCCTGACAATGCCGTCCAACAGCGCCACATAACGTTTCTCCACCGTCCGATGGAGGAACTGCGCTTGTAAGTTTTGGTGTACCCGCTTCGTTTTCGCCACCACCAGCAGGCCCGACGTCGCCATGTCCAACCGATGAACGACAAGCGGTCCCGTCGCATCGGGACAGGACTGCCGGATACGCTGCCAGACGGAATCGGTATCCAGTTTGCCGGGAACCGAAAGCAGCCCCGCCGGTTTATGCACAACCATCAAATCATCGTCTTCATAGAGTACCTCCAACTCCAACCACCCCTGAGAAGCGTTTGTTTGCAACGGATTCGGCTCGACCGACAGACCTTGCAGCATAAAACGGAGAATCGGTTCGCATTTCTCTTTGCAAGCCGGATAATAACAGCCCTGCCTGCGCAGCTCGTTTTTCGGTGGACATCCCCACCAGAACTCCGCTATTGCCAGCGGATGCAACCCATGCAAGTAGGCATACTGCAACAGCTTGGGAGCCGCACATTCGCCCGCACCGGCCGGCGGTACCTTGCGGTCGGTATCGGCAAAAATCTGGCAAAGGTCGCGCACCTCCCCGCGAGCATTGCGCATCCGAAAATGGGCAAACAGTTCCTGCTGGAGAGCTGCGGAACGGCGTTTGCGCGCTTCCCGGAGCTGTCGGATTTCCGCTTCATAGCTCTCGACCTCCGCCTGCAAAGCTGCCAGCCGCTGCGCCCATGCCTGTTTCCGACGCCGCAATTCCGCTTTCTGAAATTGGCTTTCCCGTATCAACGCAGCGCGTGACGCAGCATCCGTAGCGGTCGCCCGCAGGTAGTCCCGACGTGCCTTGTCGGCTTTCATACGGGCTTTCAACGCCTCCAATTCCTGTTCGGACTGCCTCTTTTCCGCCTCCAACCGCTGCCGGCAGGCGACGAAAGCGGGGGCCTCTTCCAACGCCCGTACTTTCCGATTCAGGGCATCCAGCTCCCGTTCCCCGCGCGCAAAAAATCCGTTAGGCTCCTGCAAATCATACACAGGCGGAACGAAATAAGCATGTCGGTAACTCCCTGCCCATATCCCCGAAAAGGCAGCCAGAAATCCCACCGTCCCATCTGCCGCCCGAACGACCAAGACGCCAAACATCTTCCCCTCATCCGCTCCCTCGCAGCCCACCAAATAGCGTTGCACCTCCTCTGCCGCCTCGACACACAGCGGATGCGGCGTATAATGAAACGGATAGGTAAACCGCTCCGGCAACGGAATATGCGAAACAGAACGGGTAAATGGGTGAAGTTTGTCCATCGGGGTTATGTTGTTGATTTAGCGGCAAAAGTACATTTTTCCTTTCAAAAAGGAAACTTTTTCTGATTTTTTCCTCTCATTCAGGAAAAGAATACTTATTTTTGTCCTATAATAGAGGAAAACGTATGAAAAAAGAGGTCATCAAATCGTTAATAGCCATCAAACAAAGCGAGATTCCGTTTGATGTAATCGAACGAGATGTGAAGCTGCCTGTAAACCGAAAAAAGATTATTACAGTACCGGGTGTCAGGCGATGCGGCAAATCGACAATGATGGAAATAGCAATCAATCAGCTCATACAGGAAGGTGTACCCAAACAAAATATCCTGTGGCTGGGATTTGACGACGAACGGCTAATTAATATGTCGTCCGACGAGCTAGATGATGTGCTAATTGCTTACATGGAAATGTTTCCGGATATTCCAATAAAAGATGTACATCTTTTTTTTGATGAAATACAATTGATAAAAGGTTGGGAATATTTCGTGTTGCGCGTCTACAAGTCTTATTGCAAAAACATTTATGTCTGCGGAAGCAATGCTACCATGCTTTCAACGGAACTTAGTACCGCTCTGCGGGGTTATCCGTTGGAATACGAGACCTATCCGCTTTCGTTCAACGAGTTCTGCCGTTTCAAGCGTATTCCTGTCGATGGGTTTCTGGAACAAGACAGAGCGCGCCTAAAAAATGCTTTCGAAGCGTATAACCAATCGAGTGCTTTTCCGGAAATCGTGCTGACCTCTTCTAAATCCGAACAATTGAAGTTGCTTCACGGGTATTTCGACACCATGATTTTACGCGACCTGGCCGAACATTATCGAATCTCAAACACCGGAGTAGTTCGTTATTTCGTGAAACGGATCATGGCAAACCTGACCAAACCGACCTCCATCCATGCCATTTATAACGATATCAAATCGCAGGGGTTGAAAATCAGCAAAGATGATTTATATCTATGGGCTGATTATGTCTGCAACATCTTCATGTTCGTGCGGATTTCCAAATATGACCGTTCACTGGTGAAAGAACGCAAGTCGCTCGACAAATATTATTGCATAGACAACGGATTGCGAGGCGCCGTACTCATGCCACAAAGTAACGACAACGGGAAGAATCTGGAAAACACGGTATTCATGCAACTGAATCGAAACCGTTTTCCTTCTGATAAAATTTCATATTATCAAGGAAATACGGAATGTGATTTTGTACTTCAACAGGGGGATCAGGTCATCCAACTAATTCAAGCCACCTGGAGCATGACAGATCCGGAAACCCGCGAACGCGAGCTGAAAGGGCTACTGGAAGCCTCTGCCGCAACGGGATGCGACAACTTATGGGTAATAACCCATGATGAAGAGGAGTTGCTCATGCAAGAAGACAAACAAATACATGTAGTACCGGCTTGGAAATGGTTATTAAGCAAAGCCTAATCTAATTTACCCGGTAAGTAGCCCCCAAACAGTCCCTAAGCAGGCTATCGTCGCGTCGATAAGTCGTGTGAGGATCTGCTTAGGGACGCGACGAAAATCTGCTTAGGAAGTCGTTTTTGGAGGAGCCAATAAACAGCGTTCAAGCTACATAACCTTCCCCAAATATTCTTTTAAACAAGCCACGTATGCGTTTAGTGCCTCTCTTCCTTTTTCTGTTAAACAGCAAGAGGTTCGCGGCTTCTTTCCTACAATTTCCTTTCGTACATTAATATAACCTGCATTCGAAAGTTTATCAAGCTGTATACTCAAATTCCCCGAAGTAGCTTCTGTTTTCTCTTTGAGATAATTGAAATCGGCTTCTTCTACTGACAACAACAAAGAGATGATAGCCAACCGAAGTTGAGAATGCAATAAAGGATCAAGTTCTTTCATGATTCTTGAATTTTACTTCGAACAATATGCGCCGGTATTACCATAAAAACCAAAAATGATAGTCCAAACAGTAAGTTCCATGAATTATCATATTTTCCTGTCAAAAGCATATACACAGCAGCAAGCAAACCCATAAGAGGAAGCCAAACAAACCACTTTTCCTTGATAACAAGCCCTGTCATCGAAGTACCAATGCCTGCATAAATAATAGACAAAGGCATCATCAATGAAAAATCGATCTTCCCGACAATCACGCCTATTGCCACTATCGCTATGACGGTCAGTCCAAACATACTCCCTATTACTTTCCAAATGCTTCCCAATGAACTTTTCAGATAAGTAACAACTTCTACCCCTTTCTGTTTACCGATGAAATTGGTCCACAAATAAGGTATAAACATGGCAAACCATATAAACGCATATTCCCGTTCTCCAGTAAACAGAGTAAATAGCCATACAGTTACAGATACCAGCATAGTAAAATAGCCGTAAAAAAGAAACGCGTTGTAATCTTGTTTCATCGACGCTTCACTTTTCGTCTTTCTTATCATGTCAGAGATAAGCTCCAGACTTTCCATTTCATTGATTTTCTTGTCTTCCATAACTTTACACTTTAAAAACAACTTTATTTTATAAACTATATGAGTTAAAAGAAAACGAGTATGCGCGCTCTTACTCGTTCTTTTCGGCAACAAAGATAAATCAGTTTATTTTATAAACCAAACATATTTCGAAATTTTTTTGACAAATTCTGCCCTCACCTGTAATACAATCCACCCTCTTTCCCCTATGAAAACTATCACTACCGAAGTGAAAAAAGTGTATGTCATGTATGAAGATTGATTCTGAGCAATTCTTCAAGTTCAGCTTTTGTGATTGTATCACGGTCTGCCTTGTCGTAAATATAAAGTAAGTTGATTTCGGTAAGATCTAAGGCAACAACCACCGTAAAAGGTTTGCTTAAACGTTTCACCTCTTTCGCAAACGATTTATCTAAGACAATGCTATAATTCATCTATCAATTCGTCTAACGTCATTGCCTTTTTGCCGGAACGTTTTCTTTCTTGCATCTCTTTCAATCCCTGTCCTATCCCGGCCAAGATTTCTTCTTTGCTGATATATTCCGTATCAGCCGAAGCAGAAAGTTTGGCTACCTGACGGTTGAATGAACGTTGCAACTTGTCGATTATGTGCACATCTTCCACGTTCAGAATATCACGAACAAGACGGAGCTTACGAGCATCTAATTCCATTGTTGTCATAAGGTTCTCCTTTCTTTTTACTGTTTACAAGGCAAAAGTAATAAAAATATTCACATAGACTTCACATCCGTTTCCCCACATATCGCCTTTGTTTGTTCCCTTTCCTTCACAAACATCTCCCTCACCCCTTCCGGCAGGAAAAAACGGACATCTTTTCCGGCGGCGAGTGCTTCGCGGATGAAAGAGGAAGAGATTTCGATGAGGGGGGCATCGACCAATCGGACATGAGGGTAGCGGGTAGGAATTTCTACCCGGAACCCTTTTCGGGGATAGATAAGGATGGGGAAACCGGCAAGCAGCTGTTCCGCCTCGTACCAGCGGGTGACGTTTTGCCAGTTGTCGGCGCCCATGATGAAATAAAATGCACGGTCGGGATATTGCTGCTCCAACGCCCGGAGCATCCGATAGGTATATGAGGGACGGGGAAGGGAAAATTCGAAATCGCTGGCATGAAACTTGGAATAGCCGGCTATCGCGCGCCGAACCAGCTCGAGACGGAAGCCGTCGTCCATCAGCGTGTGTTTGTCTTTAAACGGGTTTTGTGGCGTAATCATGAACCACAGCTCGTCCAGCTCCGTGAACTCGACCAGCCAGTTGGCCAACGCCAGATGCCCAATGTGCACCGGGTTGAACGAACCGCTGTAAATACCCGTCTTCAATTTCGCTTCCACCGGATGATACTGATTATTTGTGCAACAAACACCATCCCCATTGCGATTACGATCAGATACTCCTTATAATTCAACGCGAACAAACCGACTACCAACGCCGCAACGGCGATAGCAACAAACGTGTAAAGCCATATAACAGACAACCTCTTACTCATCTCTTTTTAGGAATTGGGTGATTACCTCTAAGGCTTTCGCCTCTGCCTCTTCCAGACGGTCGTTGACAACCACTACATCAAACCGCCCGGCAAAACTCAGTTCATATTCCGCCTTGGCCAAACGGCTTTCGATGACGTCCGGCGCATCGGTGCCCCGTCCGACCAACCGTTCGCGCAGCACCTCGATGCTGGGCGGCTGGATGAAAACCGACAACGCCCGCCCGCCATACATCTTCTTCACGTTACAGCCGCCGACGACATCGACATCCAAAACGACGTTCTCCCCCTCGCCGAGCCGCCGCTCGACTTCGCTTTTCAGCGTACCGTAATATTTATCGGTATAGACCTCTTCATACTCCAGAAAGTCTCCGGCGGCAATCTTCTGACGGAACTCGTCCGGCGAAAGAAAATAATACTCCACCCCGTCGCGCTCCGTGCCCCGCGGCGCACGGCTGGTGGCCGAGATGGAAAAATGCAGGTTCAATTCCTGTTTTTCCAGCAAGAAGCGGATAATCGTCGACTTGCCCGAACCCGACGGCGCCGAAAATATAATCAGTTTTCCTGCCATATCGCTACAATACGTTCAAGACCTGTTCCTTAATCTGTTCCAATTCGTCCTTCATCTGAACGACGATTTTCTGCATCTCCGCATGGTTGCTTTTCGAACCCAGCGTGTTGATTTCGCGCCCCATCTCTTGGGCGATGAAGCCCAGCTTCTTACCCTGTCCCTGTCCGTTTTCCATCGTCGAGATGAAATACTTCAAATGGTTGTCCAAGCGGTTTTTCTCTTCGTTTACGTCAAGCTTTTCGATGTAATAAATCATCTCCTGTTCGAAACGGTTCTTGTCGTAATCCTGTCCGGCCACCTTTTCGAGGTTGTCCATGATACGCGCCTTTATCTTTTCGATGCGCTCTTTCTCATACACCTCGACTTCGGAAAGCAGGCGGGCAATATTCCCCACCTTCGTTTCAAACAGCTTCTGCAACATCGCCCCCTCTTGGATGCGGAAATCGCGCAACTGGCGAATCGCCTCCTTGACGGCATTCTCCACGACCTGCCACTCGGCGTCGTCCAGCTCCTGTACATCCGTCTTTACCACATCCGGCATCCGGAGCAACGTCTGAAACCAGTCCGAAGGCAGAGCAATCTGCAAACGTTCGGCAATCGCCTTTATCTGATTATAATAGTTCTCAAACGCCACCGGATTGATTTGCGTCGGGACATCCTTACCGATATACTCGACATATATATTGAACTCAATCTTCCCGCGCTCCAACGTTTGCAACAAAAGGTTACGCACCTGCATCTCCTTTTCCCGGTAAACAGCCGGAATACGCGTCGACAAATCCAATTGTTTGCTGTTTAACGCCTTGATCTCTACGGTTACTTTTTTAGAAGGAAGTTCGGCCGTAACTTTGCCGAAACCCGTCATTGATTGTATCATTCCATTAAATTTTGAAATGCAAATCTACAAAAAAAATACGATTCTCATATTTATTCCTTACTTTTGCGACATTCATAACAAAAAAACCAAAAAGACGAATGAAGCAAATATTACAAGTAATCTTAATCTGTATCTTCTGCCTGCCGGCAGCAACTGTCACAACAAGCGCGGCTCAAAAAGATGCCCCCAAGTGGATGAAGAAAGCCCAAAAAGCCGTGTTCACCTTAACCACCTACGGTAAAGACGGGAACAAGCTGGGTTCGACCACCGGATTCTTCACCTCAGAAACAGGCGAGGCGCTCTCTTCTTACAACATCTTCGAAGGCGCCGCAAAAGCGACCGTCACCAATTCGGAAGGGAAAACCTTCGCAGTCAAAAAAATCCAAGGC
>CALUTX010000034.1 GCA_944323815.1 uncultured Parabacteroides sp.
CGCTATGAACGAGCGGCTTCTGCAAACCATCGAAGAAAATAAAAAGAAATCGGGTTATACAGTCGACCGCGTAAACATTGCCGAAATTCCGGAAGAAGAACTTTTCAACGCCATCATCACGCCCTATCGGGGCAAAGTTATCTTCGTCGACTTTTGGGCAACATGGTGCGGACCTTGCAAGGCGGCCATGAAGATGACCGAACCGGTGAAGAAAGAATATGCGGACAAAGAGGTCGTCTTCCTCTACCTTGCCGGCGAAAACTCGCCGAAAGGAGCATGGGAACAGATGATTCCGGACATCAAGGGCGAACATTACCGCATGAGCGAAAAGCAATGGGCTTATATGGGGAAAAAGTTCGGCGTACAGGGTGTTCCCTCCTACATGGTCATTGCCCGCGACGGCACGCCGACTCATTTCCAGGTCGGTTTCCCGGGCGTCGAGACCATGAAGAAATGGTTGAACGAGGAGCTGGCGAAATAAGCGGGATACGATATGTACAAGACGCTGTTTGTTGGATTGTTTATCGGAATCTGCCTGTCGCTTCGCGCCGGAGGATATGTCATAACGGCACACATCCGCGACGTGAAAGAAGGGACTGTCTTTTTCCTGAAACAATTCAACACACAGCGGATTGTGAATGCGGCGCGGCTCGAAAACGGCGAACTCCGGATGAAAGGCGAACTGCCCGACACTCCTCAACACCTTTGGCTCTGTACCACCCTTGAAGATGAGTTTTACTATTGTGATCTGCTCGTCGACACCGGAAGCATCCGCATCGAAGGGAGCATCCACGATTTTCCCAACGGCCTTCATTTCGAAGGAGCCGAGACACAAACGCAATATGCCGCCTACCTGAACCAGACGCAACCCATCCGGCAACACATCGACAGCCTGACCCGACTGGCCGAACAACTGCACACGCTCAACACGGGAAGCCGGAAATACAACGAGCATCTTATCGAAGGAAGCTACAAGCTCAGAGAAGAGGTCGAAATAGAACGGCTGAAGGAACTGCAAGATTCCATCCGCTCCGCGTTCATTCAAAACCACATCGACTGGTATGCCGGACAATTCTTATTAACACGTGTGATGAAAACCCTCTCACCGGATTCCTTGAAAGCGCTCTACCAACGCATCCCGGTTGAAATGAAGAAAAGCAAGTTTACCCGGATGATTAGCAATCAAATCAACCCGTATGCAGACGATTATATACAGGGAGCCGACAACCTGATGCGTCTGACAAACAAAAAAGAGAGCGAGATGAACCGCTATGCGGAAGAGGCTTACCAACTGTATGCCAAGGCCGTCGCATTGGACTCCACCCGAACCGACGGCTACATGGCGCTCGCCTCCATTGCCGAACGGCTATTGCCGACAAGAGGGATTGAAGCCTATGACATCTCCATCCATTACCTCCGGAAATTCATGGAAAGCGGCATCCGGCCGAATGAACAAAAAGCCGCACAAAAAAGACTGGAAGAATTACAATTCCACAAATGGCTGAAACAAAACGAAATGCCGGAAATGGTGACCGTCAAGGGCGGTACGTTCCAAATGGGTTCGACCTACAAAGAAGACAACAACCCGCCTCATCAAGTGCGGGTAGACAGTTTTCAAATCAGTCGGTACGAAATCACAAACTATCAGTTCGCCCTCTTCCTCTCGACCCTCAGCCAAGAAGAGATTAAAAACGGACCGCCCCTTTATTATGCCTGCAATTGGGGCATCGAAGGCGGTAAGCCCGTACCGGGTTATGAGGCGCATCCTGCCATCTATGTCACATGGTACGGTGCACAACGTTATTGTGCATGGGCCGGCGGACGATTGCCGACAGAAGCCGAATGGGAGTTTGCCGCACGGGGCGGTGTCTACGGCGATTATAACAACTTGTATAGCGGAGGGCTGGAGCTGGACAGTTTAGGTTGGTATGCCGACAATTCCGGCGGGCATCCGCATCGCGTCGGGACATTGCGCCCGAACGAGTTAGGCTTGTATGACATGAGTGGAAACGTGTGGGAATGGTGCAGCGACACCATCCTGAAAAACGGGAAACTGTTTGTTGCCGTACGGGGCGGAACGTGGTTCAATGAAAGAGCCATCTGCCGCCCTACTTGCCGCTATTTCATCTTCCCGGAAAGTAAACATTTCAACAACGGATTCCGTATCGTAAAAGACTTGTAATATTTTTTCAGCTAACTATTGCACAGAATAAAAATAAAGCCTACCTTTGCACCGTCAAAAAGATAAGACAACCAACAAAAAGGCGAGATAGCTCAGCTGGTTAGAGCGCATGATTCATAATCATGAGGTCCCGAGTTCAATCCTCGGTCTCGCTACTAGAAATGAGGCGGATACAAGAGATTGTAACCGCCTTTATTTTTATGACGAAGCCTGTTTTATTGATTGAGTTTAAACTAAGAGTTAAACCGAAACGTTCTCAGAACGGATACCCCACCGCAAAGTGCCAAGCAAAATTGTCATGGAAGTTCGGATGCAAAAGCGCCCATCTATCTTTTCCCGTTTCCTGCGGATTATAGGCTTTCATACCTGTGTCAAAACGAATCAGGAAAAAGTCGAAATCCAGTCGCAGCCCCAAGCCGTAAGAAACGGCAATCTCTTTATAGAAGCGGGAAAAGTCGAAGTTTCCATTCGGGCGTGTTTCGTCTTTGTGGAAAGTCCAAATGTTTCCGGCATCGACAAAGGCCGCCATCTCGAATTTCCAAAACAGTTTTGTGCGATACTCAATGTTTAAATCCAAACGGATGTCGCCCACCTGCTGTGCGATCGACGTGTTACTCCGAATCGAATCAACCGGCATACTACCCGGCCCCAACGAACGCACCGACCAACCGCGCACACTGTTTGCCCCACCCGCAAAATAGCTCCGCTCAAAAGGCAACATCCGTGAGTTTCCATACGGATAACCGACGCCAACGCCAATATGGAACGCCAAGCGGTTCCGACTGTCGAGCACCAAACTCTTGCTGAAATCCACATCGCCTTTAATAAACTGGGCATAATTGATGCCGAAAAGCTCATATCGTCCCTCTTCATCCGGGTCTGCTCCGGTCAGCTTGGAAAAGCCATACAACAAGTTACCCGCCATTTCGAACGAGAAACGCATCGAATGGTTATCGCGCATACGGTCTTGCGCATTGTAGTTATTGAAAGAATAGGTATAACCTGTTCCCAAAATAAACTGATCCGTAAAGTTATAAAGCAAGGTCGATTCGGGCAACGAATCCCGGAAAGAGGAGCTGATTTTAGGCAAATGTACATAGTCGATGTCCAACAGCTTGAAAACGTGCCGCGCCTGCGTGTTGCTGCGCTCTTGCCAAATATAGTTCCAACCGGCTGAAACAATCGAACGTTGAAATTCCGGGCGTGTCTGAATGCTGTAACTCATCTTCAGCTCTGTGGTTGCCCGTACTTTCCGCCGAAAACCCTCCTTCAAAAAGGGGAAGAGGAAACGCGGGAACAATACCGAAGCTTCTGCTCCAAATTCCCAATAGCTATTCCCTTCCGACTGATCGCCCGACAACGCTTCATACGCGCCCCGCACCTTCGCCGAAAAGACTTCAGAGCCCTTGAACAAGTTTCGATGCTGATAGTTCAAACTCGAAGCAAAACCCAAATCACCGGCCGAGTTGGTTCCTTCCACATCCACCCCGAATCCCTGCAATTTGGCAGGCGAAGTCAAAATCGTACAATTCAATTTCAACGAATCATTTTCTTCCAATTCGGAAAAACGAATGTTGACATTGCGCAAAGCACGCAAAGTGGCAAACGAGGCATACGTTTGTTCCACCGTCCGCTCATTATACAAACGACCGGGGCGAATATAATTGCTCCAAGCCAAAACGTTCGGCCGAATGCTCCTTCCGTTTTTTCCATACAAAATTTTGACATCTCCTACCCGCACCGTGTCATACGCCGTCACCTGATTTTCTTCAAACGTCAACGGATTATAATCGGTCACAATGGACACATCCTTAATATAATAAGGACGATGCACCGTGTCGACCACACTTCCGTCCGGACGTTGCCACCGATAAGGTTTCAACAACATATCCAAATCGACCACATTCCGATTATACGAGCTGTCGGCCACATAAGAAAGATAATCCCGGTTAAACGCATAATATCCCCGCCGACGCAGCAAGGAGGTGATTCGCTGCCGCTCACGGTCTAACACATCCCGATCAAACAAATCGCCATTTCGAATCAACGAAGTATAATCATCTGAAAAAGTCCGGAAAGCCGATGCCAACACCGAATGCCGACGAGGTTTCAAGCGGGCGATGCTGTCAATCTTCGGGTCATTCAAATACATGGAATAATCAAAGATACGATAAGGTTCCCGAGAGGTTATCTGATAAGTTACAACCGCTTTCTTATATTTAGAGGTATCTATCGAGGCATTCACTTGGGCGTTCAAATAACCTTTATTGACAAAAAAACGCTGCAATTCGCCGACCGACTGTTCAACCAAAGTCGTATCCAATATGACCGGCGGTTCCCCCATGCTGCGCAAACGCTTGTTAATCCATTTGTCCGCATCCCGCCCAGACCAACCATACAAATACAGCTGCCATTTCATCAATCCGAATGCCTTAAAATTCGGCTGCTGACGCAAATAAGGCTTCAAATCGCTCGGCTTATACGCTTTCGTATCCGATACAATCTTGACATCATCCAGCAAGTACTCGCCTTCACCAACAAATTTGGTCGAACTGCAAGAAACCATCCACAAAACGAAACTGATTAAACCAAGTATCCGGATTCCCTTCATCGCACGCACTTTTCCGCTTGCAAAAGTAACTGAAATCAAAGAATTTCACGTACATTTGCCACATAAAAAGCGTAAAGATGCTCAGTAAAGCCAAACTCAAACAAATCCGTTCCTTAGAAATAAAAAAATACCGCAACGAACTAAAACGATTTGTTGCCGAAGGGAATAAATTAATAGCCGAGATGTTGCCGGCTTTTGAATGCGAACTGCTTATTGCCAAACCCTGCTGGATGGCGACGCAGGGCAATATCCCGGCACGCGAACTGCTGGAAGCCGACGACGCAGACCTCCGCAAAGCCAGCTTCCTCAAAACACCCCAGGACGTACTGGCGGTTTTCAACATACCTGATTGGGATTTGCAAGAGGCTGACCCGTCCACCTCGCTTGTATTGGTATTAGATGGCATCCAAGACCCCGGAAATCTGGGAACTATCGTGCGGCTTGCCGATTGGTTCGGCATCGAGCATGTGGTCTGCAGTCCTGATACAGCCGACATATTCAGCCCGAAAGCCATACAGGCCACCATGGGCTCATTGGCTCACGTCAAAGTTCACTATACAGACTTAAAGGATTATCTGCGAAACCAAGCGGAAAAAGCCGTCCCCATTTTCGGGACATTCCTCGACGGCGCAGATCTCTACGAGCAAGAATTAACTACCAATGGATTGATTGTCATGGGAAACGAAGGAAACGGGATACGCCCTGAAACCGTTCCGTTCATCAACCGAAAGCTATATATTCCTAATTTTCCACAGGAAAGAGAAACGACGGAATCTCTGAATGTTGCCATTGCCACAGCCGTCATCTGTGCCGAGTTCCGCCGCAGGCAAAAAAAATTGCCGTCCCGCTAAAAACGGGTCGGCAGCCCTTTCAAACGGAAGCCGAGCCACTTCATCTCTACTCTGCAACCGCTTTCGGCTGTACATCCGCGGGCTTCACATTCGGGAGTTCCCGCCCGTAATTATACTTGATTAATGTCAAATTATTCAGATACACTTTGTGATAATACAAACCGGCATTATTCAGGAAGATATAGCCATATACCCGTTTGACTCGTTTGGTTGGAATTGTTTTCAACACGGTTTCATGATAACCGTCTTTTCGAACCTTATCGTTGACTACTACCGTAGTGTCGCCTAAGTCCGCACAAATACGGATTTCCGGTTGCTGTGCCTTCAATTGGTCCATTCCCCATACCGACATGCTCAACACAAATGAACTCCCTGAAGAATAATTGACTTCCGGACGAATATCAAATGTCACGCCGTTAAATGCCGCACGCGGCTCCAAACGGACAAACGAACGACGCGGCCAAATATCCACAGAGTCCTGTGTAGAAACAGGTGCAGCCGATGCTTGCACATCGCCCAGCGCATTCTGCCGTTCGTTCAAATCTTTCAAGATACGGTCATAAATATCCATATAGATATCCAGATTCCGTCCATACCAAATCAACGAACTGTCATATACGGCTTGCGTTATGCCATGCTTACGAAAAACAGACTGAAACAATTCGGCCCGCTGAAGGCTGTCGGCAAACTGTTTGTTTTCTACACTTATCATAGCTTTTGCCAACTGTATATCCAACTCTACGGCTTGCATCTCTTTCTCCGAAAGAATCCCATCCGGAGTCTTACTGCAAGCCGCAAGCAGACAAAGCGTCAACGCGGCAATACCATATTTTTGCAGTCCGTTCTGCATTCGCTCTATTTATGATTTCTCTTTTGAAAGGCTGTCAGCAAAGTCATGCCGGTAAAAAAGAAACAACAAAAACACACCGACACAAATAAAAGAATCTGCCAAATTAAATATCGGACGGAAGAAAATGAACTCCTCCCCTCCCCATATCGGAAGCCAATCAGGCAAGACCGTTTGTATCAAGGGAAAATAAAACATATCCACCACTTTCCCATGCAGCCAACCGGCATATCCTCCCCCTTCGGGCAGAAAAGTCGCCACATGACCATAGCTGTCGTCGAATATCACCCCGTAAAACACCGAGTCGAAGATATTTCCAAGCGCACCAGCCAAAATCATCGACACACAGGTGATAAGCCCGAACTTGTAATGCTCCTTCACCAGCTTATACAAATAATATCCGATGAAACAGACCGCCACGATACGGAACACCGACAAGAACAACTTCCCGATTACCTCAATCCCGAAAGCCATCCCTGCATTTTCAGTGAAATAGAGATAGAACCATGGAGTAATCTCGATGCTCTCATGCAACTGCATGTGCGTCTTAATCCATATCTTCAACGCTTGGTCAAGAATAAGGAGCAGCATTACGATCAATGCCGCTCCCCAACCCTTTGAATATTTCATTTATTTTGCACCTCCTTGTTTTGCTTCGATACTCAAAGTCGCATGAGGCACTGCACGCAACCGCTCTTTCGGAATCAACTTGCCCGTTTCCCGGCAAATCCCATAGGTCTTATTCTCAATCCGAACCAACGCGGCCTGCAAATTCTGAATGAACTTCATCTGACGTTGTGCCAAACGACCCGCCTCTTCTTTGGACAAAGTCGAAGCCCCTTCTTCCAGCACCTTGAACGTCGGAGAAGTATCAGACACGTCATTGCCATCATCATTCGTGACTCCGGACCTCAACATCTCGAAATCCTTTTTCGCTTTTTCAAGCTTCGCTAATATAATGGAGCGGAACTCCTCGAGTTCGGCATCCGAATACCTCGTCTTTTCAGCCATGGCTTTTAAAAATTAATCATTAACAAACAAGAACCATCGGTGTGCCCCTCCAAAGAAGAGCTACACCTGCCGCAAATATAGCGCATTTCTTGTATTATTCATTATACATTCTATATAATTCACCCAATCTTCAAACTTTTTCTATTCGGACAAGCAATTTGAAGTCTTCAAAATCCAACTCGGTTGCGTCGCTGATCGCATCCGTCACCTCTACGGAAACAGCCTGAACCTGACCCGCTATATACTCTTTATAAGTATCAAGCGCCACATCCATCATCTCATTGGAAAGAATTGTCACCGTAATCTTGTCCGTCACATCATACCCATTATTCTTACGCAAATTCTGAACACGGTTCACCAGCTCACGCGCCAATCCCTCCTTACGAAGGGCATCCGTCACCGTAATATCCAGTGCGACCGTCAGACGCCCCTCATTGGCCACCAACCATCCCGGAATATCCTCCGAGATAATTTCAACATCCGCACGTTCCACCACAGCCGGCTGTCCGTCCACCGTCAACGTAAACGTCCCTGCCTGTTCAAACGCATTAATATCGGCCTGACTCATCGCCTGAATAGCCGCGGCTACCGCTTTCATTCCTTTCCCAAAACGCGGTCCCAGCTTTTTAAAATCGGGTTTAATCCGTTTTACCAGCACACCGGCCGCATTATCGACAAACTTCAGTTCTTTCACATTAACCTCGTTCAGAATCAATGCTTTCACCGCCTCAATGCTCTCCTGCTGATGTACGTCTACCACCGGAACCATGATGGTCTGAAGCGGCTGGCGCACCTTGATATTGACCTTCCGGCGCAATGCCAAAACCATCGACGAAATATCTTGTGCCATCTGCATCCGCTCTTCCAGATTCTTGTCAATCATCTCCTCATGACAAACCGGGAAGTCGGACAGGTGAACAGACTCAACCGTTTCGCGGCCCGTCACAGCCACCAAATCGCAGAACAGACGGTCTGCATAGAACGGCGCAATAGGCGCCATCAGTTTGGCAACCGTTTCCAAACAGGTATATAACGTCTGGTAAGCCGACAACTTGTCTGTCGTCATGCCTCCGCCCCAGAAACGGCGACGGTTCAGGCGGACATACCAGTTGCTCAGGTTGTCGTTCACAAAGTCGGATATCGCACGTCCGGCCCGGGTCGGCTCGTATGCATTCAGGAAATTATCGACATCTTTCACCAACGAATTGAGCAGTGACAAAATCCAACGGTCAATTTCGGGACGCTCTTCCCATGCCACATCCGGCTCCGAATAGGTGAAGCCATCCACATTGGCATACAACGCAAAGAACGAATAGGTGTTGTAAAGCGTTCCGAAGAATTTGCGGCGCACCTCTTCGATACCATCAATATCAAACTTGATGTTGTCCCACGGAGAGGCGTTCGTAATCATGTACCAACGCAACGGGTCGGAGCCATATTGTTCGATGGTCGCAAACGGATCGATGGCATTGCCCAACCGTTTGGACATCTTGTTTCCGTTCTTGTCCAATACCAATCCGTTCGACACAACCGCTTTGTAGGCTACACTGTCGAACACCATCGTAGCAATCGCATGCAACGTGAAGAACCATCCACGCGTCTGGTCTACCCCTTCCGCAATGAAGTCGGCCGGATAAATCTTCCGCTCGTCGAAAGCCTCCTTGTTCTCAAACGGATAATGTATTTGGGCGTATGGCATCGCACCTGAATCGAACCAAACATCAATCAGGTCTGCCTCCCGTTTCATCGGCTTACCGCTCTTTGAAACAAGGATGATATCGTCCACATAGGGCCGATGCAAGTCTATTTTGTCATAATTCTCTTTCGTATATTCACCCGGGACAAAGTGCAAATCCTTATACGGATTCGACTCCATGAAGCCGGCTTCAACCGCTTTTTCAACTTCGTTGTACAATTCTTCAACCGAACCGATGCAGATTTCTTCCGCTCCGTCTTCCGTCCGCCAAATAGGAAGCGGCGTTCCCCAATAGCGGCTGCGGCTCAAGTTCCAGTCCTGCAAGTTCTCCAGCCATTTGCCGAAGCGACCCGAACCGGTGCTCTGCGGTTTCCAGTTAATCGTATTGTTCAACTCGATCATACGCTCCCGGCAAGCGGTCGTGCGGATAAACCAGCTATCCAGCGGATAATAAAGCACAGGCTTGTCCGTCCGCCAGCAGTGCGGATAATTGTGCACATGCTTCTCGATTTTGAAAACGCGGTTTTGCGCTTTCAGCATCATGCAGATTTCAATATCCAACGTTTCGTCCTTGTCGATCTTCGTCGCGCCGTAAGCATCCATCACCCACTTACCCTGCCAACGATCGTAATCGGCAGCATTCATATAGGTCTGCACATACTCCGGATCCAAATCTTCCAGCAGGAAGAATTTACCCGTCATGTCGACCATCGGGCGGCGGTTGCCGTCTTTATCGACCAACATCAAAGGCGGAATGCCTGCGACTTTCGCCACCCGGTCGTCGTCCGCACCAAATGTCGGCGCGATATGCACGATTCCGGTTCCGTCTTCCACCGTCACATAATCCCCCGTAATCACTCGGAAAGCGCCTTCGCCCGGATTGACCCACGGAATCAGCTGCTCATAGTGCATACCCGCCAGTTCCGGCCCTTGCCACTCGCCGACAATCTTAAACGGAATCAGTTTATCCCCCGGTTTGTAGTCAGACAATTCCAAATCAGCCGCCTTCGGATTGAAATAAACATGTACTAAATCCTTCGCCAAAACAGCCGTCATCGGCATACCGGTGTAAGGATTATAGGTCTGAACGGCGACATAAGTGAAATTCGGCCCCACACACAGTGCCGTATTGGAAGGCAACGTCCACGGCGTGGTTGTCCATGCCAAGAAAAACGGGTCGCCAAACTGTGCCATCTCCGGTTTCGGGTCAAGGATACGAAACTGTGCCGTACAAGTCGTATCCTTCACGTCACGATAGCAACCGGGCTGATTCAGCTCATGCGAACTCAACCCCGTCCCCGCTGCCGGCGAATAGGGCTGAATGGTATATCCTTTATATAACAATCCTTTCTTGTAGAGTTCCTTCAACAGAAACCACAAGGTTTCAATATAGCGGTTATCGTAAGTAATATAGGGATTCTCAAGGTCTACCCAATACCCCATCTTCTGCGTCAGGTCGGTCCATTCTTGGGTATATTTCATCACATCCCGCCGGCAAGCCGCATTGTAGTCTGCCACCGAAATGCTTTTTCCAATGTCCTCTTTGGTGATACCTAATGATTTCTCGACACCCAATTCGACCGGCAATCCGTGCGTATCCCAACCCGCTTTCCGGTTGACCAGATACCCTTTCATTGTCTTGTACCGACAGAAAATATCCTTTATCGAACGGGCAATCACATGGTGAATACCAGGCATTCCGTTAGCAGAAGGAGGCCCTTCGTAGAATACGAACGTGGGATGCCCCTCACGGATTTCAAGACTCTTATGAAAGAAGTCGCCTTCCTGCCACCTCTTCAATTCCTCTTTATTGACGCTCGCCAAGTCCAGTTTGGAGTATTCGGCAAATTTCTTACTCATATTGCGTTCTCTTTATTACCTACTGCTTTTCAAAAATTGTCGCAAATGTAGTGATTTATTTCATGAAATCCAATCGGATAAAGCGAATCTCTTTTCACACACCACAGCTTCCCCACATTTCCAACAGAGTTTCTGACAATGGTTACCTTTATGATTCCTCTATTTCACAAATCCCTCTATCACCGTTCTTTCATCATACAAATCGCATGCTCTAAAAGTTCATCGCGATTTTCCCTTATTCCCTTTATAGTCGGCTCTATATGCATATCCGGCACAATCCCAATTCGTTGTGTTTCACCTCCATCCGGATAATAAACCCCATTGCCCGAAATGTAGGTAACTAATCCGCCGGGAAGAACTATTTGTGAGATATTACCATCATATCCTCCCGTGTTACTACCAATAATCGTCGTCCGATTTCCTGCCCGAAACGCCATAGCCGCAAATTCGGCATTACTCTCCGTGTCTTCATTTACAATAACAATTAGTTTTCCTTTATAAGTTTCTCGGGATTTCGGTATTTTATAAACAGGAGACAAAACAAATTCGCCCGGAGTATCGGGATTTATCCATGTATGTCTTGCAAACCCTCTTGTTTCGGATACGAAAAAAGGAGCCAACAGATGAAATATATCGGGTGGAAATATCCGGAGATCTATAATAATCCCATCCGTATTGGCAAGTTCTCTTTTAATAAAAGGTATATCTTCCTTTTTGACTGCACTTAGATTCACATATCCAATATGTTTATCGATAATCGTATAACCAACAATATCTTTCTTTTTATTTCTCATTTTATCAAGGAAATGAATTCTATTTTGAGTATTAATTTCCTTTTTCTGTATACTCCCATACGCATCCATACACTGCAACAAAAGCGTGTTATTGTGTGTGCGTATAATATCTTTGGCTATACACATTCTCTTCTGCATATCATTTGAAGCAGGATAATATGCTTTTAAACTATCAATAATCATACTTATTGGTTTTCCTTCAATATGTGTAATAATATCCCCTCTTTTTAATTCCGGACAGTCAGATTCCATTACAATCAGTTGATTTTCGACAAATCGGACACTGATTGGGACCTGTTTATCCCCTTTTTGCATTTCCATTTTTTCCCATCCTTCTTGCAAAACGGCATGTGAATCACAAACCTCGTTCATAAGTCGTGCAGAAACCTGTTCATATTTTAACTGGCTATCCGCATATATAAAAGCTGGTATATATTCTTGCAAAATGGTATCCCAGTCTTTATCCGTTAAATATTTGTAGGGATAAAAATAATTTATCATGTTCCAATATCGGAATAATGAAAGCAATCGAAAACCGGTATCCGGAAGATGCTCTTTCCCCATATAAGATTTTTCATTCGTAAATATTGGATTTTGTATATATGAACGCTTTTGTATGTAATAATTAAAACCCTGATTCCGATTATTATATATTTCAGTCAATATACGTTTTAAATCATCATCAAGATTAAAATCATCCATCCATGACAGAGTTTGAAATGTCTTATTTACAAATTGTTGATTTACATGTGTTGAATGGATTTTCCCATATTGTTTAATCCATTGTATCAATGCTGTATCCCTTTGTTTTTGGTTGGTAGCCTCTAACAGTATCGGTAAGAATTTAAACAATTCACGATCCCAATCATAGTTGCCTTTTGCAATTGCAGGATGATGATACTTCAGAAATCCCCATATTCTTCCTAACAACTCTAAATCTCTTATATTTTGTTGAGATAATTGTCGAATAGAAATATGGGAATGAATATCTAATTCTTCTATTCTTTTTTCTTGAGAATCTTCATTTAAATATAGCTCTCCATCTATGGATATATGAAGACTATCCATCCACATTTTCCCTTTTCCGCTCAATAAGCCCCCTATTTCAATAATGGAATTATTACTTCTCGGTAGATCCAATGTCAATTCATATCTTTTCCAATCATTCGTTCCCGTTATTCCATATTGTTCCATAAAAGAGAGTTCAAATGGCTTCCAAACAAAATCAGAATCAACCATCAACCATAAGCCAGCAAAACCGTCTGTTACATTTTCAGTTTTTATATATCCAGAAAGAGAAATTTTTCCACCTGAACTTTGAATCGGTAATTTGTATATAAATCCACGATAATCCACCACATCGCCAGTAAATTCCATTGCAATAGAATATTTTCCAGACTTAGCGATGGTTGAATCCAATGATACAGAAAAACCTGTTTGATTCCCATATACAAACCAATTCGGGGATAAACCATCCTCAAAATCCAGATTCAGTTTACTTTTTCCGCAATTAGTGAAAAGCAGAACAAACAAAATAACGAATATTTTATACAGTCCATTCATAAGATAACATTTCCCAGAACAAATTTACATTTGCCACCATCTTCCTTACTTTTCCCCACAAATATTATTCGCTTCAAAGATAACAATTTATGCAAGACATACAACAAATACTATTTATTTTTACACAAATGGAAACAGTATCTCCACCTAAATACTTCTGTACTTAGGATAATCCAATTTACCCGCCGGGTAATATTAGATTCCCCGCCGATTCAACTCCGCCTGATAGCGGCGGGCGTTCCGGTTGTGTTCGGCCAATGTGCGGGCAAAATTGTGGCGGCCGGAAAAATCTTCTTTCGCGCACATGTAGAGATAGTTGTGCTTCATGTAATTCAATACGGCGTCGATACTCCGAGTGGAAGGTACGCGCAGCGGGCCGGGAGGCAGCCCCGCATGTTTATAGGTATTATAGGGAGAATCGACCTCCAGATGTTCGAACAAAATACGCCGCAAGGTGAAATCGCCTACTGCAAACTTGACCGTCGGGTCTGCCTGCAACGGGATTCCTCTGCGCAAGCGGTTGATATACAGACCCGCCACCACCGGATATTCATCCGCAGCGGCCGTTTCCTCTTCTACAATCGACGCCAAAACAGCCACCTCTACCGGAGTCAGCCCAATCTCTTTCGCTTTGGAAAGGCGTGCCGGCGTCCAAAACGCATCATATTCCCGCTTCATCCGTTGCATCAATTTTTCGGCAGAAAGATTCCAATAGACCTCGTATGTATTGGGGATAAAAAGGGTAAGAATCGTTTCGGGGGTAAAACCGAGCGACGCACAATAGGCCGAATCGTCCAGCAGGCGCAACAGGTCGTCCCCGCTCAACATCAACTGCCGTTCCAACCGTTCGGCCAAATCGATTTTCAAACGGACATTGTTAAACGTGAGGCGGACAGGCACCTGATGCCCCCGGCGCAAATCGTCCAGCAAAGCCCGGTTGCTCATTCCCGGCAAAACGGCATAACGCCCTGTGTGCATGTGGGACGGGTATTTCAACCACCCGGCAAGCCTTTTAAAACTTCCCGTACTTTGGCAACCGGCAGAATCTTCCAACTGACGGCAAAGTGCCTCGAAATCTTTTTGTTCATCCACATAGACATACACCGTATGCGACACCTCAAAATTAGGCGCCCACAACAAACGATACCCCGCTACACCAACAACGGCCAGCACGACCGCAATCGCTCCGCCCCAAAGCAGCAGTTGTTTTGTTTTCTTCAAAATACGCATATTCCCAATTTATAATATTCTGAATATCAGAACCGGGCACAAAAGTAGCATCTTTTTTCCGAAAAATATCGGGGAGATGCTTTGTTTATTCAAAAACTTACGCCTATCTTTGCACCGCATTATTAGGGAATAAGCACTGAACAAATGGAAGTTTGGGTGAGTGGCTGAAACCAGCAGTTTGCTAAACTGCCGTACGGGTTACCGTACCGGGGGTTCGAATCCCCCAGCTTCCGCAAAAAGGCTGTTCCGCGAAAAGCGTGACGGCCTTTTTTGTTTTTAGAATAAAACAATAATCATTTCTTTTCAAATTAACAGACAAATGAGTTTCATTTCCAAACTATTCAAAAAGAAAGAAGAGACAGAAGCCATCGCAAAAGGTTCCGTTGAAGAATTCGTGACGCTGGTTCGTGTATATTATCAGGCTGTCATGGCCGTCCAGCTGGGCATTACCAATCTGAACATACTGAACGATATGGCATTGTTCAAGCGGATGTTGAAGATTCCGACCCAGAACAATAAACTGGGCGTAGCCGAAAAATCACGTTCACGGAAAATCTTGATGCAAGAATATGGGCTGAACGAACGCTTTTTCAAAGAAATCGACGCTTCCGTCAAAAAGAACTGTAAGAACGCGAACGATATTAAATCTTACTTCATCATGTATCAGGGATTCAACACCGACCTGTTCTCGCTGCTCGACAACCTGATGCAATGGAAGTTCCGCTTCTCCATCCTGTTCAAGAAGATGCTTTATGCCCAAACGCAAAAGACAGTACACGAAATCGTCACCCGCTCGGAATGGAAAGACATCAACGTGCAGAAAGTGGCTTGGCGTATCCGGAAATACAAAGAGACGTTGGGCTATTCGGAAGAATGGATTACAGACTTTGTCTATAACGTCGTCCTGATGGCACGGGAAGACGCCAAAAACCAACACAAGAACAAGAAGAAAAGCGAATGACGCCCGAACTGCATCCGTTAGGCTTTTTCCTGCCGGAAAATACCCGATTATTGATGTTGGGCAGTTTTCCGCCCCCACGGGTGCGGTGGTCGATGAACTTTTATTACCCGAATATCCAAAACGACATGTGGCGGATATTGGGTTTCCTCTTCTATCACGATAAAAATTATTTTCTGGAAACGCCCAAAGCCTTCAGCGAAGCGAAAGCGAAAACCTTCTGCCGGGAAAAAGGAATCGGTATCGGAGATACGGCCGTCGAGGTCATCCGACTGAAAAACAACGCATCAGATAATTTCCTGCAAGTCGTCACGCCGCTTGATCCGGCAAAAGTTTTGTCACAAATCCCGGCGTGCAAAGCCCTTGTCGTGACCGGACAAAAGGCGATGGACACCTTGCTTGCCCAACTGCCGCCCGTACAAGAACCTCCAATCGGTTCTTCCACGCCATTCACACTACTCGAACGGGAATTCCGCCTCTACCGCATGCCCTCCTCCTCGCGTGCCTACCCGAAACCTTTGGAAGAAAAAGCCGTTTACTACAAAAAAATGTTCGAAGAGCTGGGAATGCTTCCCTGATTTCCATGCAGCATAAAACGCACAAAAAGAGATGAAAAATTTCATGCCAGTGCATCCGGCATTTTATGCCAGTGCGGGAGAAATT
>CALUTX010000035.1 GCA_944323815.1 uncultured Parabacteroides sp.
TAGGCGAAATAGAATGTAAATGTTTACCTTTGCAATCGTTTGATTAACGACAAGAGAAAAAAATTATACGTATAACAAGCATGAAAAAATACAGATTAATCAACAACGTGCTGGGATGGATTGTGTTTGCAATCGCCTCGGCCGTTTATCTGATGACAATTGAGCCGACAGCCAGTTTCTGGGATTGTGGCGAGTTTATTGCTTCGGCATATAAATTGGAAGTAGGGCATCCGCCCGGAGCACCGTTCTTTATGTTGACTGCCAACCTGTTTACGCAATTGGCTTCCGACCCGTCCGGCGTGGCGAAAATGGTGAATTGCATGTCTGCTTTGTTCAGCGGGCTGACCATTCTGTTTTTGTTTTGGACCATTACCCATTTGGCACGCAAAGTGATTGTAGGGGGAGGTGAGGCTCCTTCTTTCGGGCAGACGTTGACGATTATGGGAAGCGGTTTGGTGGGTGCGTTGGCATTTACATTCAGCGATACGTTCTGGTTCAGTGCGGTGGAAGGAGAGGTTTATGCGTATTCGTCCCTTTTCACGGCCGTCGTTTTCTGGCTTATCCTGAAGTGGGAAGAGGTGGCAGACCAGCCACATGCCGACCGCTGGATCGTGCTGATTGCCTATTTGATGGGGCTGAGTATCGGTGTCCACCTGCTGAATTTGCTTTGTATCCCGGCAATGGTGCTGGTATATTATTATAAGAAGTGCGCGAACCCGACCATGAAGGGGACGATTGCCGCTTTGCTGGTCTCTTTCGTCATCATCGTGTTGATGATGTATGGAGTCGTACAGGGATTGGTGGAAGTGTGTGGTTATTTTGAACTGTTCTTTGTCAATGTACTGGGTATGCCTTACAACTCGGGTGTGTTAGCCTATGTGCTGGTTGTTGCCGGCGTGTTGATTTGGTCTATCTGGGAGACCATGCGTGACGAGATTCATCCGACGCGCATGAAGGTGGCGTTTATCTTGTCGGTTGTCTTAATCGGCGTTCCTTTTATCGGAAGCGGATATGTGATTGCCATTTTATTGACGGCGGCATTGGCGTTGTATTTGTTCAGAAGCAAATCGTTGAATATTAAAATGCTGAACACGGTATTGGTCAGCCTGCTGGTTGTCGTGGTCGGATATTCGTCATACGCCTTGACCTTGATTCGGGCAACGGCAGACACGCCGATGAACCAAAATGCACCGAGCGATATTTTCACGCTGCGCACTTATCTGGCGCGTGAGCAATATGGGCAGACGCCGTTGCTGTATGGACAGACCTACGTTTCTGAAGTGCAGCGCGAGAATGAGGGCGGAAATTGCGTCCCGGTCACCAAGCAGGGCGAACCGACATGGAGCCGGGTAATCAAGAAAGACCCGAAAGAGAAAGACCGGTATTATATCTCCCGCTATAATCAAGAGTATCAGTATGTGGATGAGTTGAATATGCTTTTCCCGCGTATGTACAGCAGTGACCCGCGCCACATCGAAGCCTATAAGGAGTGGGCACAGGTGAAGGGGGAACCGGTGCGTTATAATTATTGTGGGGAGACGAAAACTGCCATGAAACCTACTTTTGGGGAAAACTTGCGTTTCTTCTTCAGCTATCAGGTGAATTTCATGTATTGGCGTTACTTCATGTGGAATTTCTCCGGTCGGCAGAACGATATTCAGGGAAATGGCGAGGTGCTGAATGGTAACTGGATTACCGGTATTCCTTTTATTGATACGGTTTTGGTCGGTCCGCAAGATAATATGCCGGATGATATTGCCAACAACAAAGGACATAATGTCTATTATATGCTTCCGTTGTTGCTGGGTATTTTGGGCTTGTTGTTCCAAGCCTATTCCGGGGACAAGGGTATTCAGTCGTTTTGGGTGACTTTCTTCCTGTTCTTTATGACGGGCTTGGCGATTGTGTTGTATTTGAATCAGACGCCTTATCAGCCGCGTGAACGGGATTATGCGTATGCCGGTTCGTTCTATGCGTTTTGCATTTGGATTGGATTCGGTGTGGCGGCATTGGCCAAAGGGCTGGAGCGGTTCGGAAAATTGAATCCGGTGATTGCCGGTTCGGTCGCAACGCTGTTGTGCCTGTTTGTGCCGATTCAAATGGCCGGGCAGAACTGGGACGACCATGACCGCTCGGGACGCTATGTCTGCCGGGATTTCGGGGCCAACTATTTGGAGTCGTGTGAACCGAATGCCGTGCTGTTTACGAATGGCGACAACGATACGTTCCCGTTGTGGTATGCGCAGGAGGTGGAAGGCATTCGTACGGATGTCCGCGTTTGCAACACGAGCTATCTGCAAACAGACTGGTATATCGACCAGATGAAGAAGCAGGCTTACGAGTCGGCTCCGCTGCCGATTACGTGGACACGCGACCAATATATTCAAGGAACGCGCGATGCAGCTTATATCATCCCTTTGACCAAAGATTCCATAGACTTGGATACGGCACTGAAGTTTGTGCGTAGTGATGACCCGAAGTTCAAGAAAATTCCGGGTATCAGTCAGGAATTGGATTACATTCCGTCAGATAAGTTGTATTATCGGGTGGATTCAGTAGCCGGAGCGAAAGCGTTGGGCGGCCATACGGCTGGCATGGTCGACAAGATGATGATTGATCTGACGGGAAAGAACGCATTGGGTAAACAGGAACTGACCATCTTGGATATGTTGCAGACCAATAACTTCGAGCGTCCGATGTATTATGCTATGACAGTTAATCCGGACCAGTTCATCAATCTGAACGGTTATTTCGAGCAGACAGGTATGGCGTATGGCATTGTACCGAAGCATGCCGGCATGCAACCGAACACCGAAAAGATGTTTGACAACGTGATGAACAAGTTCAAATGGGGCGGCGTAGACAAGCCGGGCATTTATATCGACGAGAATACGATGCGCATGTGTAAGAGCTATCGGCAGTTCGTCTTCAATAAGCTGGCGGAAGCCTTGTTGAAGGAGGGCAAGAACGAGAAAGCATTGCAGGTGTTGGATAAGTGCATGGAAGTGCTGCCGCCGGAGAATGTACCGCTGGATTACACGGGGCTTTCGACGGGCGAATGCTACTATGTTTTGGGCCAGAAAGAAAAGGCAGAACAGATTTTTACCGCCATTGCCGACAACGCCATGCGTAATATTAACTGGTTCTTCCGTTTGAATGCAGTCCAGTTAGCTTCTGTGACTGCCGAATTGGAGCATAACCTGGCGGTGATGAATCAGGTTTTGATTGTCAATAAGCATTACAATCCTGAGTTCAACAAGAAATATCAGGAGGAATTTGATAACTATCGGATGGCTTACAGTTCGGTGCGTAAAGAATAACTATGTTTATAGAACAACCTCCTTGGTTTTACAGGGTTTTGTTTCCAGGGGTAATCTGGAGGATTCCGGCAAAGAAGAAGTGTGTGTATCTCACTTTTGACGATGGCCCTATCCCCGAGGTTACCCCTTGGGTTTTGGATGTGCTCGACCGGTACGGCATCAAAGCTACCTTCTTTTGCGTGGGCGACAATGTACGCAAATATCCGGACGTGTTCCGGATGGTATTGGAACGCGGCCACCGGGTCGGCAATCACACCTTTAATCACATCCAAGGCATCCGCTTTTGGACGCGAAACTACCTGAAGAATGTGGAAAAAGCAGCTGAGTATATTCCCAGCGATTTGTTCCGACCGCCTCATGGGCACATGCGTCTGCCGCAGGTATTGGCGTTGCGTCGGCACTACCGGATTGTCATGTGGGACGTGGTGACGCGCGATTACAGCCCGCACATGACGCCCCATGGCGTTTTCAATGTGGTCCAACGGTATGTGCGGAACGGCTCGGTGATTGTGTTTCATGATTCGCTGAAGGCGGAGAAGAACATGCGCGAAGCAATGCCGCGTGCCATCGAATGGCTCTTGGCACAAGGATACGAGTTTAAAGTCTTCGACAGCAAATAGTAATGCTTTCCTCCCGATTGGTAAAAGAAAAGGCTAAAGCGCTTGGCTTCTCGGCGTGCGGTATTGCACCGGTTGAGGAGGCGAAGAGCGAAGCCGATTATCTGGCGCAATGGCTGGCAGCCGGTTGCCATGCAGGGATGACCTATATGGAAAACCGCCGCGCCATCCGCCTGAATCCGGCCCAATTGCTGGAGGACGCCAAGAGCGTGATTTCGGTTGCCTTGAATTACTACCCCAAACAGAAGCTGCCGGCCGACGTCCCGCATATCGCCTATTATGCCTATGGGCGGGATTATCACGACGTCATGAAGGGAATGCTACGGCAGCTGTGGTGGGAACTGATGGCTGCCGAGTCGAAAAATTTGCCTGTCGAGCCAGAAAAAATGGGACAGGAACCGCCGGCGGTTCGCTTCTGCACCGACTCGGCTCCGATTCTGGAACGTTATTGGGCATGGAGGGCCGGGTTAGGCTGGATTGGGAAAAACACGAATCTGATTATCCCCGGAAAAGGTTCTTTTTTCTTTTTGGGCGAAATCGTGACGACTTGGGAAGCGGATGCGTACGACGTCCCACAGAAGAACCGTTGCGGCACCTGTACCCGCTGTCTGGATGCTTGTCCGACAGGAGCGCTTGAAACGCCCCGCCATCTAAATGCCGCCAAATGCCTCTCTTACCTGACCATCGAACATCGGGGCGAAATCCCGGAAGCGCAGGCCGCCTGTTTGGGAAATCGCTTGTTTGGTTGCGACACTTGTCAAGAGGTATGCCCGTGGAACCGCTTTGCCACGCCTACCGAAGTGGAAGCTTTGCAACCGTCGGAAGCCTTTTCCGTCTTGACCCGTACGGCGGTCGAGACCCTGAGCGAAGCGGATTATCGACGTATTTTTGCCCATTCCGCCGTGAAGCGGGCCAAATACAGCGGACTGCTGCGCACGCTCTCCGTGTGGAAAAAGCAGAAAGGATGCAGATAAGAGCAGAAAACATGTTAACTTTGTGAGAAATTAAACAAATTGCCATGCCTATTATACCCAAGATAAATTCGTTCCGAAAAAGTATCCTGCTGTACCGGGGCATTCGGTATCGGAAAGGATTCGGTGTGCACTCTCCGTTTGTTTACAATCTGATTACAAAGGTAATCGAAGAGCGTTGCCCCTATTACTGTTTTGATGACATCGAGCTTGTCCGGAAGCAATTGTTGTTTTGTAATGCCACCCTCACCCTTCCGGAACGAACGCGGAACCGGAAAGTGTGCCGGCGGACGGTCGGACAGGTTGTCGCCCACGAAGCCATCAAACCTAAACATGGCGCCCTGTTGTTTCGTCTGGCCAATTATTTCAAGTCCAAACAAATCCTCCAATTAGGTTGCTCCGTCGGGATTCCGACGCTCTATCTGACAGCTTATGCTTCTGAGGTACATTGCATCGTTCTGGAGTCTGTACCGGAATTGGCTTCCGTTGCGCGCATGGCATTCGAGAAGGCGGCCTGCCGTTCGACCGACTTGCGTGTGGGGGCGTACGGCGATTTGTTGCCCGAAGCATTGGCGGAGATGCCGTGTCCGGATTTGATCTATTTTGATGCCTCCATCGGGTGTCAAGAACAAGCGGATTTGTTTGAAGTCTGTTTGCAGCGAGTGGGTGACGATACCCTTTTTGTGTTCGAGGGTATCCGTACCAACCGCCGGATGCGGGCGTTCTGGAAAGCCGCTTGCCAACGTGCCGAAGTAACCATCTCGGTCGATCTCTATTCGATGGGGCTTCTTTTTTTCAATAAGAAACTGCACAAACGGAACTACATCGTCTATTTTTGATTTTCCCGCTGCAAGCAGAAAAAGTTTTCCCGGCAAGAAACAAACGTTTCCTCGCAGTGAAACAATAGTTTCTTGCTGATGAAACAAAAGTTTCATCGTGAAGAAAAGGATGAAACTTTTTTACGAAAACTTTTTGTGTGGCAGGAGATATGTATATTTCAGTGGATTTTATGTACATTTGTCCGAAATCTATGAATTTTTTGAGCTATGAATAAACTGATAAGTCTGACAGTGTTTGCGACCACACTCGGGTTGCTGTCTTGTAGTCATACGCCGCAAGAGGAACCGCTTGCGAAGGTAATAGAACGCGGATTGACCGTTTCGACGGAACAGGCTTTGCTGATGGCAAAGGAGTTGGAACCGCAGGAAGGGCGTTTGCCTAAGAGTATAAAAGATGGTCAATTGGAAACAAGCGACTGCTATTGGTGGTGCAGCGGGTTCTTCCCCGGAGAGTTATGGTATCTGTATGAAAACAATCCGACGCCGGAGTTGAAGCGGTACGCGGAGCTGTTTACCGAGCGTTTGGAAAAGGTGCAGTATGTGACGAGTAATCATGATGTCGGTTTTATGCTTTATTGCAGTTACGGGAATGGGTATCGGTTGACAAAAAATCCGGCTTATAAAGAGGTGTTGACAACCGGCGCCAATTCGCTGAGTACCCGTTTCAGACCGGCGGTCGGTGCGATTCGTTCTTGGGAGTTTAACAAAGATAAATGGCAATATCCGGTGATTATCGACAACATGATGAACCTGGAACTTCTGACGTGGGCAAGCAAGGAAACCGGTGACAACCGCTTCCGCGACATCGCTGTCTCACATGCCGACAAAACGATTGCCAACCATTTCCGTCCGGATTACAGTTCGTATCACGTCGTTTCGTATGACACCATTACCGGTGTGCCGCATGCGAAGGTGACGCATCAGGGATATGCCGATTCGTCGGCTTGGGCACGCGGACAGTCGTGGGCGCTTTATGGCTATACGATGATGGCACGCGAAACCGGTAAGCCGGAATATTTGACGCAGGCAAAACAGATTGCCCGTTTCTTGATGAACCATCCTCATATGCCGGCAGACAAAGTCCCTTATTGGGATTACGATGCACCGGATATTCCGAACGCACCTCGTGATGCCTCTGCAGCCGCGATTATGGCTTCTGCGCTGATTGAATTGAGTCAGTTGGACCGTTCGGAGGAGGCATCCGGTTATTTGGAGTTTGCGGAAGATCAGATTCGTTCGCTCACTTCCCCGACCTATTTGGCGGAAAAGGGGACGAATTGCGACTTTGTGTTGATGCACTCGACCGGGCATCTGCCGGGTAATAGCGAGGTGGATGTTCCGCTTAGCTACGCGGATTATTATTATGTGGAAGCATTGATGCGATTGAAAAAGTTAATGAAATGACGTGAACAATGAAGAACAGATTAAAAATAGCCGTTTGGCTTTTATGCGCGTTGTGTATTCCTTATATAGGTAAAGCACAGCAGGCGACAGGAGAAGAAGACCGGGCTTTTTGGGTAGAGACTTTGACCCGCATAGCCGATCCGGTATTGGTTAATTTGAGTAACGGCACGTTGAAGCAGAACATGCCCTACGAGTCGTTGGGTAACCGGCATCGTTTTTCGCATTTGGAGGCAGTCGGCCGTTTGGTGTGTGGCATTGCGCCTTGGTTGGAATTGGGACCGGATAATACGCCGGAGGGGCAGCTTCGGAAGAAGTATATTGATTTGACGGTAAAGGGTTTGAAAAATGCCGTCAACCCGTCGTCGCCGGATTATCTGGTGTTTGGGGAACCTTCCCAACCGCTGGTCGATGCCGCTTTCCTGGCACAAGGATTGTTGCGTGCACCGAAACAGCTTTGGGGTAATCTGGATGCAGAGGCGAAGGCTTGGATGATTACCGAACTGAAGCGGAGCCGGAATATCAAGGCATTTAATAACAACTGGTTGCTTTTTGCTTCGACCGTCGAAGCCGCCCTGTTAGAGTTTACAGGCGAATATGATAAGGATCGGTTGCTTTATGGGGTGGAGAAATTCCGTGACGAATGGTATAAGGGCGATGCGATGTATGGCGACGGCCCTGCTTTCCACATGGATTATTACAACAGCTTTGTGATACACCCGATGTTGACGGATGTTTTGCGTGTGATGAAAAAGCATGGCATCGCAGGAGCGGAGTTTTTAGATACGCAATTGAAACGCCACACCCGTTATGCGGAGATTTTGGAGCGTTTCATTTCGCCGGAAGGCTCTTTCCCGGTAGTCGGCCGTTCTATTTGCTATCGTTTTGGGGCGTTTCATGCATTGGGGCAAGCGGCATTGATGCATATTTTGCCGGAACGGGTGGCACCGGCACAAGTACGTTGCGCGTTGACGGCTGTGATTCGCCGGCAGTTGGAGTCGCCAGCTAATTTCGACAAGAACGGTTGGCTGCGGGTCGGATTCACCGGCGAGCAGATAGACATCTCCGAGTCATATATCAACACCGGAAGTGTGTATCTTTGCGCTGTCGGTCTGTTGCCGTTAGGGTTGCCGCCGACGGATGAGTTTTGGTCGGCTCCTTACACCGAATGGACGAATCTGAAGGCCTGGAACGGGAAGCGGGTAGAAGCAGACCATGCGATAAAGTAATTGAGAATGGAGAATTAGAAATTGAGAAATATAGTACAGATAGAAAAATATAGAGAAGATGAAGACGAATTATGAACTGCGTTATGCAGCGCATCCGGAAGATGCGAAACAGTACGATACGAAGCGTATCCGCCGGGATTTCTTAATCGAGCGGGTATTTGCTCCGAATGAAGTGAATATGGTCTACTCAATGTACGACCGCATGATTGTAGGCGGTGCCATGCCGGTTGGCGAGGTGTTGAAGCTGGAAGCAATTGATCCGTTGAAAGCTCCTTATTTCTTGACACGTCGGGAAATCGGAATTTTTAATGTAGGAGGAGCTGGCGTGGTGAAAGCCGGTGATGCGGTTTTCGAATTGAATTTCAAAGAGGCGCTTTATCTGGGTTCTGGCGAACGCGAAGTGACATTTGAAAGCAAAGATGCGGCTCATCCTGCAAAGTTCTATTTCAATTCGACGACTGCGCACCGCAATTATCCGGACAAGAAGGTGACGAAAGCAGATGCCGTTGTCGCATCAATGGGCTCTTTAGAGATGTCGAATGATCGGAATATCAATAAAATGCTCGTTTCTCAAGTGCTTCCTACCTGCCAGTTGCAGATGGGAATGACCGAGCTGAAACCGGGTAGCGTCTGGAACACAATGCCAGCGCACGTACATAGCCGTCGGATGGAGGCTTATTTCTATTTCGACATCCCGGAAGATCAGGCCATTTGCCACTTCATGGGTGAAATAGACGAAACGCGCCACATTTGGATGCGGGGAGATCAAGCGGTTCTTTCACCGGAATGGTCTATCCACAGTGCGGCAGCTACGCACAATTATACCTTCATCTGGGGCATGGGAGGCGAGAACCTTGACTACGGCGATCAGGACTTCTCTAAAATTACTGACTTAAAATAACAATAGATATGGTAAACTTTTCATTAGAAGGTAAGATTGCGCTTGTAACAGGTGCTTCTTACGGCATCGGATTTGCAATTGCGACGGCATTTGCCGAAGCGGGTGCGACGATTGTATTTAACGATATCAAGCAAGAACTGGTCGATAAAGGATTGGCGGCTTATCAGGAAAAGGGAATCAAGGCGCACGGGTATGTGTGCGACGTGACGGACGAAGCGGCTGTCAATGCTTTTGTTGCCCAAGTGGAGAAGGAGATTGGCACGATTGATATTTTGGTGAATAACGCCGGAATCATCAAGCGTATTCCTATGACTGAAATGAGTGCAGCCGAATTCCGTCAGGTAATAGATGTGGATTTGAATGCGCCGTTTATCGTTTCGAAGGCAGTCATTCCCGGCATGATAAAGAAAGGACACGGGAAGATTATCAACATCTGTTCCATGATGAGCGAACTGGGACGGGAAACCGTATCCGCTTACGCGGCAGCCAAGGGCGGTTTGAAGATGTTGACACGCAATATCGCTTCCGAATATGGAGAATATAACATCCAGTGCAACGGCATCGGCCCGGGTTACATTGCTACGCCGCAGACGGCTCCGTTGCGGGAAAAACAGCCGGACGGTTCGCGTCATCCGTTTGATGCATTCATCGTTGCCAAGACACCGGCTGCTCGCTGGGGAACGCCGGAAGATTTGATGGGACCGGCCGTCTTCTTGGCTTCCGATGCGTCCAATTTTGTCAACGGACACGTGCTGTATGTCGATGGTGGCATTTTGGCTTACATCGGCAAGCAACCGAAGTAAAAACGGCTTTTGATCAAATAAAAAGAGGTGTGCCAAAAAATGAACTGCACCCCAAAAAGTTAGACAAAAAACTTTTGGGATGCAGTTCATTTTTTGGCACACCCTCTTTGTTGGTTGTATCGGACAGAGAGAATCGGAAAATTGTCCATCTTTATCCCTGTTTTATCTATTTTCTTTCTGGTAGGAAGCGCGTTACTTTGCATTGTTCTTAAAATAATTTTTCATGAAACAGACAACAACCTATTTATTTTTGATTTGTTTGGTCTCGGCTATGGGCGGACTGCTGTTCGGGTACGACTGGGTGGTGGTCGGCGGAGCCAAGATCTTTTATGAACCCTTTTTTCATTTGGAAAACTCGGCGGCTTTGCGCGGTTGGGCGATGAGTAGTGCACTGGTCGGTTGCTTGGTCGGTGCTTTGTTATCCGGTTCGTGGAGCGATCGGTACGGTCGGAAAAAGATGTTGATTGTCGCTTCTGCCCTTTTTGTGGCTTCAGCTGTCGGGACAGGGGCGGTTGACAGTTTCTTTTGGTTCAATGTGTATCGGATTGTTGGAGGATTGGGCATTGGCATTGCTTCGAATGTCTCGCCTGTGTATATCGCGGAAGTCTCGCCTGCGGCCGTGCGGGGAAAGTTCGTTTCGATTAATCAGCTGACAATTGTATTGGGAATTTTGTTGGCACAGCTGGCGAACTGGCAGATTGGCGCCTATTTCACATCTGGTTCGGAAACGTTGAGCGAGACGAGTGTCGAATGGGCTTGGCGTTGGATGTTTTGGGCGGAACTGGTGCCGGCGGGTCTTTTCTTTATTCTTTCGTTTTTGATTCCGGAAAGTCCGCGTTGGCTGGCTACAGTCGGTCGGAAAGAGAATGCAGGCCTGATTCTGACACGTATTGCCGGCAAGGATTATGCCCGACAGACGTTGGCCGAGTTGGAGCAACTGACAGGGCAACGGGAAGAAAAAGTACATTGGCGGTCGCTTTTGCAACCGAATGTGCGAGGCGTGTTGTTGATAGGTATTGTGTTGGCCGTCTTTCAGCAATGGTGTGGCATTAATGTGATTTTTAATTATGCGCATGAGATATTCTCGGCAGCCGGATATGCAGTGTCAGATGTATTGATGAACATCGTCGTGACGGGTATCACGAACGTGATATTTACATTCGTTGCGATTTATACTGTTGATAAATGGGGAAGGCGGACTTTGATGTTTGTCGGTTCCGCCGGATTAGCCTTGATCTATTTCCTATTAGGCTCCGGGTATTTTTGGGAAGTCAGCGGGTGGCCGATGTTGCTACTGGTGGTTTTGGCGATTGCCTGTTATGCGATGTCGTTGGCTCCGGTCGTTTGGGTGGTTTTGTCAGAGATATTCCCGGTGCGGATACGCGGGATGGCGATGGCACTCTCTACGTTTTTCTTGTGGGTCGCCTCGTTCCTGCTTACCTATACCTTCCCGATTTTGAACGAGGCGGTCGGGGCAGCGGGTATCTTCTGGCTATATGGCGGTATCTGCTTGGCGGGATTTCTTTTCATCCGGGCTAAACTTCCGGAGACAAAGGGCAAAACATTGGAAGAATTGGAAAAAGAATTGACTAAATAAGGAGAAAGAAAAGATGGCAGAATGCGTAAAGGTGTGGGAAGAAGAAGTTGTCTTCCCGACGTATGGAATTGGTAAACCGGAGAAGAACCCGATGTTTCTGGAAAAACGTGTCTATCAGGGAAGCAGCGGCGTGGTCTATCCCTATCCGGTAATCGAGAAGATAGAGGATGAATGTAAGGAACAGTCCTACCGGGCGGTTTATCTGGAGAATGAATACATCAAGGTGATGATTTTACCCGAACTGGGCGGGCGGGTACAGATGGCATATGACAAGATTAAGCAGCGTCACTTTATTTATTATAATCATGTGATCAAGCCTGCGTTGGTAGGCTTGACGGGGCCTTGGATTTCGGGCGGCATTGAGTTCAACTGGCCTCAGCATCATCGTCCCAGTACCTTCCTCCCGATTGACTATACCATCGAACGGCGGGCAGACGGCAGTGCGGTCGTATGGGTGAGTGAGCGGGAGCGGATGTTCCATCAGAAAGGAATGGCCGGATTCACCTTGCGTCCGGGACGGGCGGTATTGGAGATACAGGGAAGCGTCTACAATCCGACGCCCATTCCGCAAACCTTCCTTTGGTGGGCGAACCCGGCGGTAGCAGTCAACGACCAGTACCAATCAGTTTTTCCGGGTGACGTAAATGCGGTGTTCGACCATGGTAAACGGGATGTCTCGCGCTATCCGATTGCCACCGGAACCTATTATAAGATGGATTACTCGGCGGGAGTGGACATCTCGCGCTATAAAAATATTCCGGTTCCGACCTCTTATATGGCGATTCAGTCGCGGTATGATTTCGTGGGAGGCTATGAGAACGACACGCGCGCCGGCGTTTTGCACGTCGCCGACCACCATGTGTCGCCCGGCAAGAAGCAGTGGACATGGGGCAATGGCGACTTCGGGCAGGCATGGGACCGCAACTTGACGGATGCCGACGGCCCTTATATCGAGTTGATGACAGGCGTCTATACGGACAACCAACCCGATTTCACTTGGCTGCAACCCTATGAAGAGAAGACCTTCACGCAGTATTTCATGCCCTATCGGGAACTGGGCGTTGTCAAGAACGCGACAGCGGACCTGTTGATGAACATCGAGCCGGAAGGCAACGCCGCCCGCTTGAAGCTATTTGCGACTTCCGAGCAGCGGAACTTACATATTTCCATCTCCCGGAACGGGGAAATTCTTTGGGACGAAGTACGGGACGTAACGCCTGAAAATCTGTTGGATGAGGTGGTTCCGGTCAGCGGATTGGCGCATATCCAAGTGCGGATTTGTGCCGCAAGCGGCAAGCTCCTGTTGGATTGGGAGCCGGAGCCGGATGAGGTAAAAACGGTTCCCGAGCCGGCAAAATCGGCTGCCGACCCAAAAGAAATCCGCTCGGCAGAGGAATTATACCTGACAGGACTTCACTTGGAGCAGTACCGGCATGCTACCTATGCGGCTACGGATTATTATGAAGAGGCATTACGCCGGGAGCCGGGTGACGTGCGGAACAACAACGCGATGGGCTTATGGTATATCCGCAAAGGGCAGTTCGCCAAGGCGGAACCCTACCTGCGGCGGGCTATCAAGACCTTGACGGAGCGGAACCCGAATCCGTATGACGGTGAACCGCTGTACAACTTAGGACTTTCTTTGAAGTATCAGGGAAAGACGGACGAGGCGTATGATATGTTTTATAAAGCCTGCTGGAACGCGGCATGGCAGGATGCCGGATATTATGCGTTGGCACAATTGTCCGCGCAGCAAGGGAATTGGGAGAATGCACTCTACGAGATAGATAAGTCGCTGTTGCGGAATTGGCATAACTTGCGGGGACGTCACCTGAAGGCGGTAGTCCTCCGCCATCTCGGACGGAAGGAGGAGGCTTTGGCGTTGATTCGCGAGTCGTTGGACATTGACCGATTCAACTTCGGTTGTGTGTTCGAAGAGTATTTGCTGACGGGCGAGCAGGGATTACTGGACGACCTGATTGCCCGTATGCGCCGGGAAGGACATAATTACGAGGAGCTGGCGTTGGATTATGCTTCGGCCGGTTGTTGGGAAGAGGCGTTGCAGGTTGTCGAGTGGGCTTTGCGCGCGGTTACATCCGAATCTACATTATTATATTATTACAAGGCATGGTTCTTATATGCTTTGGGACGCGAGAAAGAGGCAAAGGCTGCTGTCGCAGAAGCCGAGCGGCAACCGGCGGATACCTGCTTCCCGAATGCGTTGGAGGCGATTATCGCGTTGCAAACGGTCATCCGGTTGGCGGAAAAGGCGCCGAAGGCACATTATTATTTAGGCAATCTGTGGTACGACAAACGGCAATATGCAGAGGCGATTGCCGAATGGGAACGATCAATCAAGGAGGACGATACCTTCCCGACGGCTTACCGCAATCTCTCGCTTGCCTATTTTAATAAGCTAAACAAGAAGCAGGAGGCGGTTGCTTTGCTGGAAAAGGCATTCGCACTGGATACACAAGATGCCCGCGTACTGATGGAATTAGACCAGCTGTATAAACGGTTGAACTATGCGCATAACGATCGGTTGGCATTGCTGGATGCCCATAAGGCGGTTGCTTTCTCTCGCGACGACCTCTATTTGGAGTATGTGACGCTGTTGAACCAACTGGGACGCTATGAAGAGGCGATGGCTATGCTGGATGCCCGCCGTTTCCATCCTTGGGAAGGGGGCGAAGGCAAAGTACCTGCGCAATACCAGTTGGCACGGGTGGAATTGGCCAAACGCTATCTGGCTGCGGGAGAACCGGCAAAGGCATTGCAGCTTATCGAGGAATGTTTCGTCTATCCGCACCATTTGGGAGAAGGCAAGTTGCATGGCGCGCAAGAGAACGATTTCAACTATTACAAGGCTTGTGCGTTGCAGGCATTGGGACAAGAGACTGATGCGCGTGCCTGCTTCGAGGCTGCCAGCGTAGGGAACAGCCAACCGGCAGCGGCGGTTTATTACAATGACCAAAAGCCGGACAAGATATTCTATCAAGGCTTGGCATTGCGTAAGCTGGGGCGAGAGAACGAGGCGCGCGGACGTTTTAACCGTTTGATCGACTTTGGCGAGAAGCATCTGTTTGATGTCTTCAAGATGGATTACTTTGCCGTTTCGCTCCCGGATCTCCAGATTTGGGAAGACGATATGGATAAAAAGAATCGTATCCATTGCCACTATCTGATGGGGTTGGGGCATCTTGGTTTAGGAAACGGAGCCAAAGCCAAACAACATTTTGATATTGCAGCGGAGATGGACAACAACCATCAAGGCGTGCAAGTACATAGAAATATGATAGATAATGCAAAAGGGTTATGAAACAAAGAAATCTCACATGTTCAATTTTATTGACAGGCTTGCTGCTTCTGCTTTTTTCTTGCAAGGAGCCTGTGTCGGAACTTTCTTTGGCAGGGGAATGGCGGTTTGCCTTAGACCCGCAGGATGTAGGCGTGAAACAGGAATGGCAAAAGCAGGTGTTGGGAGAGACACTGCGGTTGCCGGGTTCCTTGCAGGAGCAGGGGAAAGGTGAAGATGTGGGGCTGAACACCCAATGGACGGGACAGATTGTAGACAGCTCGTGGTATAAATCCCCTGCCTATGCCGAATATCGGAAGGAAGGGAATATCAAAGTCCCCTTTTGGTTGAACCCGGACAAACATTACGTCGGTGTTGCGTGGTATCAGAAGGAGGTAAACATTCCTGCCGGCTGGGAGAACCGGCCGGTTGTCTTGGAGTTGGAACGGACCCACTGGGAGACAACTTTCTTCCTGGACGGCGAGCAGGTGGGAAGCCAAAATTCGTTGCAGACCCCTCACAAATATGTGTTGAACGGTTTGAAAGCAGGAAAACATGTGCTTACGCTACGTGTCGACAATCGGCTTTATGTAGATGTCGGCATCAATGCCCATAGCGTTTCAGACCATACGCAGAGTAATTGGAATGGGATTGTCGGTTCGATCAAGCTGTCGGCAAAACCTACTTATCACATCCAATCCATGCAAATTTACCCGGAGGTTAAAACAAAATGCGCACAAGTAAAAATTAAATGGGCAGGAGGCAATAATGAAACCGAGACACCGGAACTTCTTTTGCAGGCAGAAACGTTGTCCGGTCAATCTGTCGGTACTCCTGTGCGGTTGCAGCTGGAGGCAGGACAAACGTCAGGAGAAGCAACCGCAACGGTGGAACTGGGGGAACAAGCCCAGCTTTGGTCGGAGCATACCCCGAATGTCTATCGCATGGTGGCTTCTTTGCGTTCTTCGGGCGGAGTGGACAAGGTATCTTCTAATTTCGGATTGCGTGAGTTTAAGGCAAACGGTACGCGCTTTGAGGTAAACGGGCAACCGGTCTTCTTGCGCGGCACGTTGGAATGCTGCATTTTCCCTTTGACCGGTTATCCTTCGATGGATAAAGCCTATTGGTCGAAGATTTACAACACCTGTAAGGCCTATGGATTGAACCATGTCCGTTTCCATTCGTGGTGTCCGCCGGAAGTTGCCTTTCACGTGGCGGATAGTTTGGGTGTTTACCTGCAAGTGGAGTGTGGCGCATG
>CALUTX010000036.1 GCA_944323815.1 uncultured Parabacteroides sp.
ATGCCGGTGAAACTAAAGTTTCTCGCCGATGGAAATCTTGGGAAGAATCAATGCAAGCAATTGGCCGACGCACTCCTCGAGCGACAAGGCCGAAGTATCGAGCGTCAACGCCGGATGTCGCGGCGCTTCAAATGGAGCAGAAATTCCCGTAAACTCCTTGATTTCCCCCCGACGCGCTTTCGCATAGAGCCCTTTCACATCGCGTTGTTCGCATACTTCGAGAGGCGTACTGACGTAAATCTCCAAGAAATCATCTTTTCCTATGATAGATGCTGCCATTTCCCGCAGCTTGTTGTTCGGGCTGATGAAAGCGGCAAGCGTGATGATTCCCGTATCGACAAACAATTTGCCTACTTCGGCAATCCGTCGGATATTCTCGACACGATCTTCTTCCGAAAAACCGAGGTTGTTGTTAATGCCGCTGCGGATATTGTCGCCGTCTAAAATGCGGCACAACAGACCGTGTGCCTGCAACTCCCGTTCCAAAGCGATTGCAATGGTACTTTTGCCGGAACCGCTCAAGCCCGTAAACCAAAGCATGAGTCCGTGTTGTTTCAACAAACGTTCTTTATCCATCCGCGTGAGCATCTTGTCGAAGATGGGATAGATATGTTTTTGATTCTCTTTCATTTTTTACTTCATTAAAATTCCCATATCAGCGGAATCAGGGTTACCGAGATTAGGAAAACGATTAGGTTGAGAGGTAATCCCACTTTTACAAAATCTGTAAACTTATAACTTCCTATACCTTGTACAATCAAATTCGTTTGATAACCGATAGGCGTACAGAATCCGGCCGACGAAGCAATGCAGACAGCCACGAAAAACGGCATCGGGTCGACGCCCAATTGAGAAGCGACTGACAATCCCACCGGAAAGCTAAGCGCAGCAGCGGCATTGTTGGTTATCAATTCCGTTACCATATTGGTAATGATATAAATAATCGCCAGCGAGGCATAAGGCCCCATGCTGCTACCCATTCCGATGATGTGATGCGCGATTAAATCTGCAAATCCTGAGTTTTCCATCGCTTTGCTGATGGCAAATGCGCAGGCAATCGTAATCAGAATGTCCCACGAAATGTATTTGGTATATTTTTTCGGTGGAAAAATCTTTGTCCAAGCCATGATGACCGTCGTGACGCAGGCAAAGAAGAACATGTCCAGCTGTACGTCCGGAAAAGCCTCTTTGACAGCAGGCAGTTCGCCGACAGTCGCGCCGACAATCATGAATATCAATAATCCCAAAGCCAGCCACCGTTTTTTGTGGGAAACGGGTTCCGTCCCGTCGTTCCCGTTGGCAAGGAGAAGGAACACGCTTGACTCGCCCCACGTCGGCACAAACGTATCATCTGCCCACAGCACCAATGTGTCACCCTCGTGCAGCACCACTTTGTCCAGGTTGTGCGTGAAAGTTTCTCCGCCGCTTTTGACCTCTTTGACAATCGCACCGTAATGGCGTGTGAAGTTAAATTCGCCCAACGTCTTGTTGATTCCCGGAAAGCGGGAACCTAACACAGCCTCTACGCGATGCAGGTTTCCGGAATGGTTCTCATCGTCCTCTTCTTCATTGCCGGTACGTGAATCGGGTAATAACTTTTTGGAGAAGAGCAGAATATATAAAATACCAGCAAGAGCAACCGGTACGCCGACCATACCCAGCTCGAACATGCTGAATCCTTCAAAGCCCGCATCGAGTACCATGCCATGCACGACCAGATTGGTGGAAGTACCAATCAACGTACAAAGTCCTCCCAAAATAGTCACATAAGAAAGCGGAATCAGAAATTTGGTGGCCGGCAGTTTGACAGCTTCTGCCCAACGTTTGATAATCGGGGCAAATATGACGACGACAGGCGTATTGTTCAGGAAAGCAGAAATGAAAGCAATGGAAGGCAACATGCGAAGTTGTGCCTTGCAAACGGTTGTTTTTCCTTGCGGCAACAGCTTCTTCACCACTTGTCCCAATGCACCGCTTTGGCGGATTCCCTCACTTACGAGGAATAACAGTCCCACGGTTATCATCCCTTTGTTGCTGAATCCTTCCAACATCTCCTTAGGTGTCAAAATTCCTACGCAAAGGAAGAAAACCACCACTGTAAGCAAAACCATTCCCGGCCTCAACCTGTCCAATATCAACGCGGCAATCATGCCGATTAACGCCAAGAGTACCAATATGATGTCAATGTTCATTCTCTATCAATCTGTGTGTATATCCTTTCTGTTTTGTTTGATGAGCTGCAAATGTAATAAGAATATTAAAGTTATTCCCACACTGATAACCTAATTTAGAGATAATCTTATTTACAAACCAAAAGATTCAACAAACGGAACAGAGCGTGCATCACACTGGTTTGACGATGAACCACGGATTATGTAAGTCCTCTTTATTGTATCGCAAAGGTGTTTTTCCGTCGATATGGAAAATCTCGCAACCGGCAGCCCGTGCGATGGCATGTCCGGCGGCTGTGTCCCACTCCATGGTAGGGGCGAAACGGGGATAAATATCGGCCGACCCATCGGCAATCAAGCATATTTTCAGGCTGCTGCCGCTGCTTATCAACATGACCGGCTGTCCCTGTTTGCGCAAGTTCTCGATGAAAGAGACTGTTTCATCGGTCTGGTGCGAACGGGAAGCGACGACTACAAGCCCCTGATGCCCCATGGCAAGCGGCAGGCGGACAGCTTTTTCCCAAATGGCCTCCATCGCCGGCTGGCTGTTACTGTCGATACCGATTAGTTTGTAAGCGCCTTTAGAAGGTTCCGCGTAATACAATTCCCGGCGTACCGGCACATAGATGACGCCCAATAGAGGAACACCCGCTTTGACCAATGCGATGTTGACTGTAAATTCACCGTTCCGCTTGATAAACTCTTTTGTTCCGTCCAGCGGGTCGACAATCCACAACGTTTCCCATTTCTTCCGTTCGGTATACGGAATTTCCTTTCCCTCTTCGCTTAAAATCGGAAATGGCGTGGCCGACAGGATGGTCGAGATGATGTGGTTCGCCCGCTTGTCGGCTTTCGTCAACGGAGAGTTGTCTGCCTTTCGTTCGATTTCGAAATCCGATTCCGGGTCCGTATAGATGTCCATGATTGCCTTGCCGGCATCGAGCGCGGCGCGAATGGCGACATATAAATAATTTACATAGTTACTTGTTGTCATAATGTTTGCTTTTTAGTTTATGATGGACAAATATAGTTTTTTCCCCCGAAAAGTCAAACGGTTTGGCGGGATTTATCAAAACGGCTTGACGAGGAGCAGAATCGGATTCTGGTCTTCGATGAAATGGATGCGCTGTTTGAGTGCTTCCTGCTGTTCGGCAGACAGATGTTGTTCGGCGTATTCCATAATCTCGGCCGGTTGCAAGAGGATGGTAACGGTCCCGTTGCCCGAAGCGAATATAGGTGTTTCAGTCAGTTGAACCGGATAGTCGAACAGCTGGTCAATCTTTAGCGTCGTGATGCGCACTTGTTTCTGCGGGTTGTCTTTCGGGATGACCGACAGATTACATTCTTTCTGATAGAAATAGCTTGTCCAATAGGTTTGACCCGTGTCAATAAATAAATCGGTCCCGTAGGCAAACCGCCCCTCTTTGTGCAGTTGGGTGAAGAAATCGGCGATGTCCGTATAGTTGCGGTTGAAGAAGGAAGCAGGAATGTTTTGCCCGTCGAAGTTCAACACATAGCGAGGCAGGAGAGCCTTGGGTGTCAACGAATAGATAGTGTCGTTGAACAGTTGCGTAAAGCAGAACGATTGGTCGTGCATCTGCATGAAGTTGTTGCCGTCTAAAGTGAACAGATACTTCGCTTTCACCGGGTCGATGGGCTTGAAGTGCTGCTCCAACTGTCCGGATTCCGAGTTCAGCACGTATAATTGGCAGTTGTCGTTTTGGCTCAAGCCAAAGTTGCCTGTGTAGAGGTAGAAATTCGCACCTTCCTTATGGATACTTTGTACCCACATATTGAGGTCGATTTTTTGTATCATCCGGTTGTTCCAGTCGTAACATTTCAACGTGCGTGTGTTTCTACAATCGATCCATGCCCGATTGTTTTCGTCGATGATGAAATCACTGATGGCGTGATATTCCTCCGGGCCTTCTCCCTTCCGTTGGATGATGCGCAGATCGTTTCCCGCTGTATCCACTTGGCAAAGCAGCGTTCCGTCGCTCACGTAAATCCGGTCGCCCGACAGACGTATCCGCGTAATTTCGCCGCCCAGCAGCAAGCTGTCGGACGTCGGCAGGATGACACACGAATAGTCGGCTATCTCCGACAACGAACAGCTCACGGCGTCTTCATGGACGGCGATGTCAATCACAGAAACGCCCTCTGCGGAAGCCTCTTTTTTCTGTTGGCAGCCGGTTAAACAGGCCAGACCGGCAGCGGCCACAATCATTTTCAGGTTCATAGTGTACATGCTTTTTATTCATGATATGGGCACAAAGATATAAAATTTGGTATGGATATTTTCTGAATCTATGTACTTTTGCCGCTGTGATTCCACGCTTCTATCATTTACAGGAAACGATTCCTCGGCGGGTAAGTTTATTCGGGCTTCGGGAAAACAGGTTTAGCCGGAGGGAAAATGAAAGAGCCGTGATTGTAAGTCGAATGAAAAATGTATGACATAGATGAAACGTATTTATTATGCTGCTTTGGCTGTAGCCTTGACTTTTACAGCTTGTAAACAAGACGATGGATTGACGCTGACTGTCAATGGCGTTTCCCCTCAGAAGAAAAGTTTGGAAGAGCTGCCTGAATGGAACCGCAAGCAGTATCTCTTGTTGCGCGACACGGCAGCCAAAGAGGTAATCGGAGAAGTGGACAAAATCGAAATCTGTCCCGAACAAAACCGCATCTATATCTTGGATGCCAAACCGCGTGCAGGCGTGGTGGCGGCTTACGACACGGCGGGACATTTCCTTTCTACGGTGGGCCGGCGCGGGCAGGGGCCGATGGAATACATCGGCGTGAGCGACTTCGACGTGGATGCCGACGGCAATGTCTACCTGCTCGATTCCTACAAAGGTGACGACAATGTGCTGCTGTATGATACGGATTTTCGGGGAATCAAAGAGATGCCGTTGCCTTTCGAGGCGGGAACGCTCTGTGCGCTGGGGCGGGATTCCCTGCTTTTCGGGTTGGAATCGTGGAATACGGGAGCCGGTGAGGGCTACAAATTGGGGTGGACAAATCGGGAGATGCAGTTGGCGCGGACGGATTGCGCTTACACGGAGTTTGACCCGAATGTACAGATATCCGATTATGTTTTCGGGAAAAGCCGGGATTATATCGTTTATTACCAGCCGATAGACAACGCGGTCAGGGTGTTTACGCGCGACGGGAAGTTGGCGAAGGTCTTTCGTTTCTCTTTTGGCGGACATGAAGTGCCCAAGGAGGCGCGAACGGATATTCAGGCGCATTGGGACGACTACGAGCGGTATGTGCTACTCAAGAAGGTGCTGGCCGTGACCGACCGTTATCTCATCGGCCTCTTTTGGGAGCGTAAGAAAGACCGCCTGTTCGTGCTGGACTACCGGGATAACATCTGCTACATGGACGAGCAGACCGACCGCGAAGAGACCGGTTTCGCCTGCGGCTTCAGCGGCGGGCTTGTCTCCGCCCTCACCATCGAAGACGAAGCTTATCCCGATTCCGTCAACAACCATATCCGCGAAGAACGAATGGTGTTGGAGATGCGGATGATGGAGTGAGGGAAAAGGAATCAGAATGAATGATTCTTTACAAGCTCTATTTTCTCAAAACACAGACAATCGTCGCTATAAGCTTCGTTCTTATAGTGGCTTCGGCTCAAATATAGTCCGTCTTTTGTGATAAAATGGGCTGTGGGCACATAGGTGTATGCCGGGAACAGGGTTTCGCCTATGACTTGCAGGTTTTCATCCAAGATGAGAATGGAAAATTGTTTCTTTCCGTATCGGACAACTTCAAGCGGGTCGTCGTCCTCGTCGAGTGTCGTTTCCGGGCAGGCAAAACGGTAATATACGTTTCGGTATTTGTCGTATAGAATATCTTCATAAGTAGCCTCTTCGCAAGACGTTCTGATGATTCTGTTGAAATCATCTGCCGGCAACCGGTTTATCTTTATGTGAGGAATGTATCGACTTTTTGCAACGACTTTCGTGACTTGTTGATGGTCGGACGAAACCCGATAAAGCGTGTCGCTATATAAGAAGGAATAAATGAAATGCTTCCCGTCGAACGTTCGGCGATATTGATAGCCGAATCCCGCGTTTGTCCCCAAATCGCTGTCCGTAATAAGAGGCGGGAATTTGACGGCAGACAATCGAACCTCTTTCCGTGCCGTGTCTACGATAGCGGCAAGGCTGCTTTTAGGGACAATGTTACTTCCGTATGCCCGGTTGATATTCTGAGTCAGATAGATTTTGCCGTCAGAGATTTCAAACCTACCCATCGAACTGACCATTGTTGTCAAGGGCTCGTCTTTGTCTGTTTTCGAAAAGTCATGTCGGTTAAGGTTGTATCCGGAACTGTCACTTTTATAAATGTAGGTGGCATAAGGGCTATCCAAATAGATTTCATTCAGATGTTTGATGTAGATATTCCCGATACTTCGGGCAATGCTGTTGTTCCCTTCCGTCCGGTATCGGATTTTCTTATAGAGATCTTTTTTATGTACGTCATATATGCATATTTCCGGATGTTCCCGATTGACGAAGGCGATGTATTCGGCACTGTCTTTGAAATAGAATATCTGACTGAGCGGGATGTATGTGCTTTCATCTATGTTAAACGTCAAGCATTCCATTGTCGGCTGAAGGGTGTAAGAAGACGATGAAGAGGAAGTTTCTTTTGTTTGCTTTCCTTCCCTCGCTGTACAGGAAATCAGCAGAGTGATTATACTGAAATAATAGATGCACTTGGTTAATTTCATTGTGATGATTTTTAGGAGAGTAAATTATAAAAAACTATTATCTCGCTATCTCTTCCGCAATACGCGCATATCCGGAATCGTTCGGGTGCAGTCCGTCTAAGAAAAGGCTTTCGTCGATTTTCCCGTCAGGAAGCAATAAGGAGGTTCCCGGATTGGCAAAAGTATATCCCTCCGTTTCAACCATTTCTTTAATCCGGACGTTTAACTTCCGAATCCGTTCTTCTTCGTTTCGACGTGGCAAGATGCCAATGACTTTGAGTTTGGCTTGAGGTTGGCGATGATGAATAGCCGTCAGCAGGAAACGCAACCCTGCCACAATCTCCGTATCCGTATTCATTCCAATGTTATTTGTTCCAATCATCAAAACGACTTTTTGAGCTTGGTATCCGTCCAATTCACCATGATATACGCGCCACAATACGTTTTCAATCCGATCCCATCCGCATCCTAAATTCAGAAAACCGGCAGGTTGCATGACCTTTTCCCACGTCTTCGGACCATTCTTTTTGGAGTGGCCCGGTTCTCCGCCCCAATAATGCGTGATTGAATTCCCAAGAAGTATGGCTTTAGGCGTATGATTACGGGTATATTCCAAAATGGTTGCATGACGCGTTCGCCATTCATACGTACCGGGTTCGCGGCGTTGGGTGACAGGGCGCGTCGTAGTCCATTCTCCGAGCGGGATATGCAATATCTCGCGTACCTTCTTTTCCACGGCAGCAGCCTGCTGTTGCATGCCTAAATCGGTCGGATGCGTACCGTCTACCCAGCCATCGGCCGGCATGTCCATCTCCTTGCGTGACAGATAATAGAGTTCCAGGATTCCTTCTGTTTGCAATTGCTCGTAGGCCTTGAGACAGGCCCGATTGGTTCGCTCAACGATTGCATATTGATTCGCGTCGGTGTACATTTGACCGTATCCGTCGTGCTCGATTAACAGGATGGGGGTTGCATGTTTTTCCCGGATTTGTTTGACGGCGGCCATGACGAGTGCCATTATTTCTTCTTCCGTTTCAGTTGTCAGATTGGGTAAGCAATCCAAGATATATAGCCGGGCGTTGATTTCGTTGATAAACTCGATTACTTCCGGAGCCAGCTTCCCGTTCCCTGAGAAACCAAGGTTAATCAACGGATAATCCAGCGAACGCTGCACGATACTTCCCCACGCCATCGCCGGACGTGAGGCACAAGCTCCCTGAGCGATAGAGGTTCCATATAAAACGATGGGCTTTTCGGTAGAAGCAGGAATCCATTCAAATGTCGCATCTTCTGCTTCCGGAACGCCAATTTCCAGCCATTTGACGCTGTTGTATAGCGGAAGATAAAGCCTGTATTCAAAACCCAATTCATGCTGGCGGTTGGGGGCGGTCAGTTGATAAGTATAAGAAATGGTATCTTGGAAAGCATAATTCCCGAAGCAGAATTGCCAAGCTCCGTCGCTGTCGATACGGTACAAATCAACACCTGATACGCCGGTTGCCGGCATGTGCGGCATACTGTATCCGCCCGTCACGGTGTAACGCACTCGGATTTGCGAAGCATTGCTGTAAAAATGGAGCGCGAGCCCGGCCGAATTGCGCGACAGGTTCCATACGTTTTCACTCACCACGCCGTGCGCCCTATCCGGAAGACGGACGTATGACTGACCGATTTCATGGACGAAACCTTGATTTTGAACGACCGGGTAGGCTGCCTCGACCGGATTGTGCCATTTCCATTGAGCGGCAACGGGGAACAGGGATAGTAAACCTAAAAGAGAAAAGAGTAACTTTTTCATGTACATTATGTTTTATCAATTTTTTCTTGCGGACAAAGTTACAATAAATCTGCGGAAAATTTTTGATTTTCCGGTGAAACATTTTGTTTGTCATGAAAACAAACTCCCAACAAAATTCCGGCATTTCCTTCCGCGGAAAAAGTTTTTCTCCGCATGGGAAAAGGATTTACCCGGAAGGGAAATAATGAAACGGTAATATCTGTTCGACAAACCGTAATCTGTGTATGTGGCTTGCGGCTTGTTCCGGTTATTTTTGCACTCGATATTGAAGAGGTAATCATACATAGACAAAACAAATGAAAGGAGTAACATTAACAGGAGAACGTATTACAGTCATTGACGCCTTGCGGGGTTTTTCACTTATCGGTATTTGTTTGATTCATGCGATGCAGCATTTTGGTGCGATGGGGACGATGCGGCCCGAAACGTTTTTTCCGGGCGAAGGTTCATTGTATGAAATTTTCAGTTGGTTGATTCGTTATTTGGTTTTCGGGAAGTTCTTTATCATCTTTTCTTGGTTGTTCGGGTTGAGTTTTTTCATTCAAATGGACCGGGCAGCGAAAAGAGGGATTGATTTCCGTCCCCGTTTTTTGTGGCGTTTGGTGCTGTTGTTGATTATTGGTTATCTGCATGGGCTGGTGGTCCGCGTGGATATTCTTTTGATATACGCGTTGCTTGGTTTTGTGTTGGTGCTGGTCTATAAATGGCCCACCAAGTTGTTGGCGGGGATTACCTTGTTTCTCTTTTTGGGAGGGGCGTCGTTGGTTCTGGTTGCCTGTAAGCAGTTGGAAAAGCCTGCTGTGGAACAAGTCGAACAGGTATCGCGGGAAACGCCGAGACAGCAACCTCGCCAGGCTAATCAGCGCCGTCACGTCCCGACGTTCACCGAAACGGTTCAGAATAATGCGTGGAACGGTTTGGTTGGCAAAATGAATTTTCAAGTTTCAAGCGGCAGGCTCTATCTGACAATGGGGCTATTCCTCTTGGGCTTCATTGCCGGACGGATTCGGCTGTTTGAGCGATTGAATGAATTTCGGGGGCGGTTATTTAAAGGCTCCTTGTTTGTAGGCGTGTTGCTCACTTTGCTTTACATTATCCAACCTTATCTTCCGAAAGCAGGATGGAACGAAGTTTCTGTTTATTCGTGGATGCAGTCAACAACGACTAATTTGATAAACTTGTCGACCGCCTATTTGTGGGTTGTTTTGGTCATCGAGGTATATCGTTCGGTGCGCGTGCAGCGTGCCATGAAGCCGTTGGTTAGTTACGGGCGGATGGGGCTGACGAACTACATTGTGCAGTCTGTCGCCGGTGTCTTGCTCTTTTCCGGATTCGGGTTGGATTTTAGCAACTTAGGAGTCTTTTTAAGCGTGTGCGTCTGTCTGGCTTATACGATCGTGCAGATTGCAGCCAGCCACTGGTGGTTGAAGAAATTCCGCTACGGCCCGATGGAATGGGTGTGGCGAAGCGGCACTTACATGCGTTGGCAACCGTTAGTCCGCTAATAGGGCTTCCAATCGTTCCCGGAGAGGTGTTGGAAAATCCGCAATCCAAATTCCGGGACGATTGCCAATACATGGTCGAAAATATCTGCCTGAATCGCTTCATAAGGAAGCCATTCTTTGACACGGGTGAAAAAATACAGTTCAAGCGGAATACCTGTGGCTGTGGGTTGCAATTGACGAACCATGCAGATGAGTTCTGTGTTTACTTCGGGCAAACTTTTCAAATAGTTGGTCAAATAAGCCCGGAAGATGCCGAGATTGGTGATTTGTCCTTCCTCCTTTTTTGTCTCGATATAGTTAGTCAGCAGGGGAATTTGGCGGAATTGCTCCAACATTTCCGGCGTACAAAAACGGACGCTGTTCATGTCAATATTAATGGAACGCTTGATTCGCCGGCCGCCGGATTCAAACATGCCGCGCCAATTCTGGAAAGCATCGCTCACTAAAGCGTAAGGAGGAATGGTTGTGATGGTATTATCAAAATTCCTCACCTTGACCGCATGGAGCGTCACTTCGATGACACGCCCGTTGGCGCCGTATTTCTCCATGGTGATCCAATCGTCCGGGCGAAGCATATCATTGGCCGACAATTGGATACCGGCAACGAACCCCAACAATGTATCTCTGAACACCAACATCAAGACGGCTGCCGATGCCCCTAATCCGGCAAACAAGGAGGCGGCGGATTTGTCGATAATCACACTGATAATCAGTATAACGGCAACGAAGTAGACTCCCACCTGAAGCAACTGGATAAAACCTTTCAACGGTTTGTTTTTGAAAGATTCCTTCCGATTGTAAATTTCAAGAACTACGTTGAGAGAGGCATTGATGAAACGTAACGAAACGGCAATGATGTAAATCTTGCAGACCATTTGCAAAAGGTCGAGCAGTTTGGGCGTTTCGGCCTGCGGAAAGGCGAGGGGCAACAAAACATAGACCAGCACTGCCGGGATAATATGCATCAGTTTGTTGATAATCTTTCGCTCTACAATCAAGTCGTCCCATTGGTTGCGCGTTTTCTTTGCCAGCCGTTTGAACATGTTCAAGAATATATACCGGCATATGTAGTCAATGGCAACTGTTATCAAGATGATGAACAGCAGCATGATTGTATTATCCAATACGCTTGCTGTATTGCTGATAACTCCCCGGTCAATCAACCATTGATTGATACTTTCCTGTATGGTGTACATATTTGATTCGAATAAAATTGCTTTTTGGGGAACAAAGCTACAAAAAAATGCCGGCATCTCCTTGCGGCAAAAAAATATTACCCGGAGGGAAAACAATTATAATTCTACGGATTTTTGTACATTTGCACTCGCAAACATAAAAATAATCCGTATGTCAATTTCACGCTTCAATGCCGTAGAGAAAGCCTCGAACCGGAAAGCGGTGGAGGCAATTACTCCTAAACAAAAAGTATCCGAATATTTTGGTGAAAACGTCTTTAATCGGAAGGCGATGCAAAAGTATCTGTCAAAGGAAACCTACAAGGTTTTGACTTATGCCATTGATCACGGAATTCCGATTGACCGGGAGATAGCTAATCTCGTAGCAGCCGGTATGCGCATGTGGGCCTTGGAGAAAGGGGCTACCCACTATACCCATTGGTTTCAACCTTTGACCGACGGCACGGCGGAAAAACATGATGCCTTTGTCGAACATGACGGGAATGGAGGCATGATCGAAGAGTTTAGCGGTAAACTGCTTGCCCAGCAGGAGCCGGACGCATCCAGTTTTCCGAATGGAGGGCTGCGCAACACGTTCGAAGCACGCGGCTATTCGGCCTGGGATCCTTCTTCGCCGGCTTTCATTGTGGATGATACGCTTTGTATTCCGACCGTTTTCATTGCCTATACAGGCGAAGCGTTGGATTATAAAACCCCGCTGATACGTTCTATCGAGGCTCTGAACAAGGCGGCCAAAGAGGTTTGTCATTATTTCAATGAAGATGTCGATAAGGTCATTACCTATTTGGGATGGGAGCAAGAGTATTTTCTGGTAGACGAAGATTTGTATTCGGCGCGTCCGGATTTGTCTTTGACCGAACGGACGTTGCTGGGGCATGAGAGTGCCAAGAACCAGCAATTGGACGACCATTATTTCGGGGCCATCCCGTCGCGCGTCCAAGAGTTTATGAAGGATTTGGAAACCGAATGTTATAAATTGGGGATTCCTGTAAAGACCCGCCATAACGAGGTAGCACCGAACCAGTTTGAGTTGGCACCGATTTATGAAGAATGTAACTTGGCGAACGACCATAATCAGCTATTGATGTCGGTTATGAAGCGGGTGGCCCGCCGACATAACTTCCGTGTGCTGCTTCACGAAAAGCCTTTTAAGGGGGTAAACGGTTCGGGTAAGCATTGCAACTGGTCGATGGGTACCGATACGGGTATCAATCTCTTTTCGCCGGGGAAGAACAGGGAAGACAATTTGCGGTTCATCACGTTTGTGGTCAATTCGCTGATGGCTGTTTATAAATATAATTCCTTATTAAAGGCCAGCATTGCCTCGGCAACCAATGCACACCGTTTGGGGGCGAACGAGGCACCTCCTGCGATCATTTCCTCCTTTTTGGGGACACAGATTTCGGACATTCTCGACAGGTTTGAAAACTGTTCGATAGAGGATGCCATCGAAGTGGACGACAAAAAACGGCTGCATCTCGGTTTTGGACAGATACCGGAGTTGTTGTTGGACAATACGGATCGGAACCGTACCTCACCGTTTGCATTCACCGGAAACCGTTTCGAGTTCCGGGCATTGGGTTCGTCTGCCAATTGCGGCTCGGCGATGTTGGCGCTCAATTCGGCCGTTGCCTATCAACTGCGTTTGTTCAAAGAGGATGTGGAAGCCTTACGTGCGCAAGGGAAGAGTAAGGAGGCTGCCATCTTTGAAGTGTTGAAGGCCTATATCAAAGAATCCAAACCGATTCGTTTCGACGGAAACGGTTACAGCGAGGAGTGGAAGGAAGAGGCCGAGCGCAGGGGATTGGATTGCGAAAGCAGTGTCCCGCTCCAGTATGATGCGTACCTGAAGCCGGAAGTTGTGCGTATGTTTGAAGAGACCGGTGTATTGAGTCGCAAGGAGCTGGAAGCCCGTAATGAGGTCAAATGGGAAGTCTATATAAAGAAGGTACAGATTGAGGCCCGTGTGTTGGGCGACCTTTCGATGAATCACATCATACCGGTTGTCCTGCATTATCAGTCGCTTCTGTTGAGTAATATCACCAAACTGAAAGAGACCTTCGGTGTGGATGAATATGAAGATTTGGCGGCAGAGCCCCGTCGTTTGGTACGCAAAATATCCAAACACGTGAATGCCGTTACCCGCTTGACGGACGAGATGATAGAAGCCCGCAAGAAGGCAAACCGGATTACGGACATGCGGACGAAAGCGATTGCGTACCACGATACGGTGGCTCCCTATTTGGACATCATCCGCAGTCATATTGACGAGTTGGAGTTGATGGTTGACAATCAAATGTGGCCGCTTCCGAAGTATCGTGAATTACTGTTTATTCGATAAAAGAAGAAAACGGGTGTCATGTGCAAAAGATATACATAAAAAACGGATAAAAGTCTTTATTTGTTTTTTAGTTGTGTATCTTTGCACGTAAGAAAAAACGTACGAATGATAGATGTCAAAGAGATACCATCTCCTTGTTATGTGATGGAAGAACGGTTGCTCCGCCGTAATTTATCCTTGATAAAAGAGGTAAAGGAGCGTGCAGGAGTGAACATAATTTTAGCGTTTAAGGCGTTTGCTTTGTGGAAGGCCTTTCCGATTGTGCGCGAGTATATCCCATTTTCCACTGCGAGTTCTAAATTTGAAGCGCAATTGGCATTTGAAGAGATGGGGAGTAGGGCACATACCTATTCACCGGCTTACACGGAGGCGGATTTTCCTGCCATATTGAAGTATAGCAGCCATGTGACGTTTAATTCGCTTACGCAGTTTGAGCGTTTCTACCCGATGGTGCAAGCCGATGGCAACCGGGTTTCGTGCGGACTGCGTATCAACCCGGAATATTCGGATGTGGAAACGGATTTATATAACCCTTGTGCCCCAGGGTCACGGATGGGGGTTGTTCGGGATTTGCTGGGCGACCGTTTGCCCGAGGGTATTGAGGGATTGCATTTTCACACCTTGTGCGAGTCCGACTCGTATGATTTGGAAAAGACCTTGAAGGTGGTAGAAGAACGTTTCGGCAGCTTCTTGCCGCACATCAAATGGCTGAATATGGGGGGTGGGCACTTGATGACACGCAAAGGATATGACACGGAACATCTGATTCACCTCTTGCGCTCGTTCCGTTCCCGCTATCCAAATTTGGAAATCATCATGGAGCCGGGAAGTGCATTTGCCTGGCAGACGGGATTTTTACTGACGACTGTGGTCGACATCGTGGAGAATCATGGCATCCGGACTGCTATTATTGATGCCTCTTTCACGTGCCACATGCCCGATTGCCTGGAGATGCCTTACAAACCGGTTATTCGCGGAGCGATGGAGCCGACGCCAGGATTGCCGACTTACCGCATCGGGGGGAACAGTTGCCTGAGCGGTGATTACATGGGCGATTGGTCGTTCGAGCGGCCTTTGCAGGTAGGTGATCGGTTGATTTTCGAGGATATGATTCATTACACAATCGTCAAGACGACCATGTTCAACGGGATTCCGCATCCCGCTTTGGCGTTGTGGAGCAAGGACGACCGGCTGGTGATGTACCGCCAGTTTGGCTATGAAGATTATAAAAACAGAATGAGCTGAGTGAAGGAGAACAACAATAAAAGCATTTGAGATATGGGTATTTTTAGCTTTTTCAGTAGGGAAAAAAAGGAAACGCTTGACAAAGGGTTATCAAAAACAAAGGAGAATGTTTTCTCCAAGATAACGAGAGCGATTGCCGGCAAGAGTAAGGTAGACGACGAAGTGCTGGACAACCTGGAGGAGGTCCTGATTACTTCGGATGTCGGGGTAAACACGACGCTGAAAATCATATCTCGCATCGAAGAGCGGGTCGCACGCGACAAGTATGTGACGACTAACGAACTGACTGCCATCTTGCGCGAAGAAATCGCCGCTTTGCTGATTGAAAACCATACGGAAGACCTCGAGTCGTTTACCGTTCCAGAAGGAAAGAAGCCTTACGTCATCATGGTTGTCGGCGTCAATGGCGTGGGGAAAACGACAACGATTGGCAAGCTCGCTTACCAGTTCAAGAAGGCGGGCAAGAAGGTTTATCTCGGTGCTGCCGACACGTTCCGCGCAGCCGCCGTCGAACAGCTCGTGATTTGGGGCGAGCGCGTCGGCGTTCCGGTGGTCAAACAAAAGATGGGTGCCGACCCGGCTTCCGTTGCTTTCGACACGTTGAGCTCGGCCAAGGCAAACGATGCCGATGTGGTAATCATCGACACAGCCGGACGTTTGCACAACAAAATCAACTTGATGAACGAGGGGACCAAGATTAAAAACGTCATGAAAAAGGTGATTCCCGACGCGCCCCACGAGGTGTTGCTCGTCTTGGACGGCTCGACCGGCCAGAATGCCTTCGAACAGGCGAAGCAGTTTACGGCAGCCACTGAGGTGAACGCGCTGGCGGTAACGAAGCTCGACGGCACGGCGAAGGGCGGTGTTGTCATCGGAATCTCCGATCAATTCCGCATCCCCGTCAAGTATATCGGCTTGGGTGAAGGGATGGAAGACCTGCAAGTTTTCAACCGCAAGGAGTTCGTTAATTCGCTCTTTGGCGAGTAAGCGAAAAACAATCAATTAAAAAGAAGGATGCGAAAGAATAAAGTAGACATCATCACGCTGGGTTGTTCGAAGAATTTGGTAGATTCGGAGCAGCTGATGCGCCAATTCGAGGCGAACGGTTACCGGGTGGAACACGACCCGCACCGGATAAACGCC
>CALUTX010000037.1 GCA_944323815.1 uncultured Parabacteroides sp.
TTCTACATGTTGTTTTTTCGGGAGGCATATTCCCGGTTTGCTGTCTTTCCATGCCTTTCATTTAATAAATCTGTTAAACAATTAATAGTTAAATTCTCGTGTGATTTGTTTTTTGTGTCAAAAGAATGAAAGATGCGGGGAAAAGACGAGTATTTTTATCCCAAAAGAGAATACAAATATGCCAACATGTTAAAAAACAGTTATGTTGATGAATTTTGAGAGTTGGATTTCCTATCCGGGTTTTCCGATTCCTGATACTCTGTGGGCGACATCCCGTAGACACTTTTAAAGCTGCGGGCGAAATAAGAACGGCTGCTGAAGCCGACTTGCTGTGCGATTTCGGAGATATTCAGATTCGATTCTTTGAGCAGTTTGGCAGCGACTTCCAACCGGATGTTTTTAATCAAATCAATCGGTGAAAGCCCGGTGACCGCTTTCACTTTCCGGTAGAAGTTTGTGCGGCTCATACCCAATGTTTCATAAATGACGGGAACATCGAAATCCGGATTAGACAAATTGGCTTTTACAATGTGGATGTACTGCTTGAGAAAATCGTCGTTGCTGTCAGATTCGTTTATCCCGAATTGTTGGAGTGAAAGCGTGTCGCTATAAATGGTTTTCATTTGTGCACGCAGGTTGAGGATGTTCCGTACACGCGCTTTCAGTATAGATATTTGGAATGGCTTCACGATGTAATCGTCTGCTCCGGCTTCCAATCCCTCTTCGATTTGCGAAACCATTGATTTGGCTGTAAGCAACACAATCGGGATATGACGGTAATTGGAATCTCCTTTGAGGTGTCTGCACAATTCCAGTCCGTTCATTTCTGGCATCATGATGTCGCAGATAACAATATCCGGATGGATTTTTTCAATATTGGCTAATGCTTCTTTTCCATTACCGGCTTTTTTCACGTTATAATCATGGTAGAGCTGTTGTTCCAAATAGGCAAGCATCTCTTCGTTGTCATCTACCAACAGGATGGTTGGTTTCTCTTTATTTTCGGTCTCTTCGACCAAGCGATTGGCCATTTGTATGGTCTCGGTTGTTTGAGCGGTAGCGGACGTTTCGGCAACAGGTAACGGCTGCTTTTCCATATCGGGCAGCAGAAACATGAAACGGGAACCTGTTTCTTTTGACGTTTCGGTCCAGATGCAACCGCCATGTTGCCGAATGATGGAACGGGTGAGGTTCAGCCCGATACCAGTTCCGGATATTTGTTGATGGATATCTGTTTGCGATCGGTAGAACGGTTCGAAAATCTTTTCCGTTTCTTGCGCGTCGATTCCTGTTCCGTCGTCGATAATTTCGACGAACAGATAACGGTTTTCACCCAGCCTGTTGTGATATTCTATCGGGAAATGGGGAAGTTGCAAGCAATCCGCTTGTGGAATCGAGCAGGCGCGCATACTCACATGTCCTTCCGACGGTGTAAACTTGAATGCGTTGGACAACAGGTTGAAAAAGACTTTTTCCATCTCCGCCTCGTCTAAATAAACAACGTATGATTCTGGCAATTGATTGTTTAAAGAGAATGCGATGTTTCGGTTATGGGCTACGCTTTCGAATGAACGGTACATCTCTTGGATAAATGTCGAGAAATCAAAACGACTCTTCTTCAAGATACTTTTTCCTGCCTCATATTTTTGTATGTCCATCAAATTATTGACTAATAAAAGCATACGTTCTGTATTCTTTTTGATTAATAGGAGTGTGTTTTTGACTTCCTGTGAAAAAGATACATGTTGCATGAGGTCTGTCAGCGGATTGATGATGAGCGTCAGAGGCGTTCGAAGTTCGTGGGAGAAGTTGGTGAACATTCGCATCCGTTCTTCATGCCATTCGTTGATTTTTTCTTGTTCCATTTGCTTGAAACGGATTTCCCTTTCTCGTTCTTGTTTGTTTTGCTGGTATCGAATGAGCCGGAAGGTCAGAAAGAAAAACAGCGCTATGTACGTCAGATAAGCCCACCATGTCCGGTAGAAGGGCGGTTTGATGACGATGTGCAGGGTTGTTTCTTCCGGATTCCATACCCCGTCGTTGTTGGAGGCTTTGATTCGGAAGGTATAAGAACCGGGCGCTAAATTGCTGTAATTGGCTTCCCGGCGGTTCCCGACGGAATGCCATGTAGGGTCGGCCCCTTCCAGTTTGTAGGTATATTGGTTCATTTCGGGGTGGATAAAATTCAAAGCCGTGTATTTGAAAGTGATGTTATTCTGATGGGCAGATAGGGTCAATGTATGGTTTTGAACGTTCCCCATGATTTCTTTTTCATTGTTTAGGATGACTGACGTCAGATAAACCGGTGGAATATTGGGATTGATGACCATTTGATTCGGATTGAAATACAAAATCCCCTTATCACCTGGAAAATAAAGGGTTCCGTTGGAAGCGATACTGTTTCCTGCGTAGAAAGTAAATTCTTGAGGTGGAATGTTGTTTATGTTTACTTCGTCGAAAGTATCGGAAGCTCGGTCCCATTTGTATAATGATTTCCCTACTGTCGCCCAGATGGTTTGCCGGTTGTCGACGCTGAGCGATTGGATTTGGCTTCCTGGCAATCCGTCCTCTTTTTGGTAATGTTTGACCAATTGGAAATTTGCATTTAACCGATACAATCCGTTTTTGCTGGTCGAAATCCAGAAAAAGCCTTTTGAATCTTGCAAAATGGTCGTGATGGAACCAATTTTGTCCGACTGTGAAAGGGATTTTAGCAGACTTGCCAAATTCTGAATGGTCTGTTTCTTCATGTCATACAGGTAAAGGCTGTCCTGCAACGACCCCAGCAGGAACAGGTCGGGTTCCACTTCGTGAATCTGGGTTATGTATGAAAACGAGCGTTGTTCACCGTTTGCAGTGAATGTACGGATTTGCCTGTTCCCGTCTATCACGACGAGGCCTTCGTCGCTATTGGTTGGAATCCAGAGCCGTTGCCGGCTGTCTATATATAAAGAATAGATGTCGTTGTATTTGAAGTCATATAACAGTTTGTATTGTTGACTCGGAATGGAGAACAGATAGACCGAACCGAAATGTGTGGAGCAGAAGATGGAATCCCCTTTGATGAGAATTGATTTGATGATGTTGGCCTCATAGTTTCCCTCCCGGATGGGTTTGATGGGGTACAAATGTCGTTCGCCGGTTTGCGGATTGTATTTGAACAGGCCGGAGCCTTCTGTGGCAAACCACATATTTCCGTAACGGTCTTCTTGTCCTTTGCCGAAAATGCCTGCAAATTTGTCGGTCGTGAGGTAAAAGAACGATTTGTGGAATGGACTGTGATAATTAATTCCGGCCGAGTAGGTTCCGACCCAGAGCGTCTGGTCTTTGTCTATCAGAAGGCTGTGGATGGAAAAATGGCTTAATCCGCCTTGACCGGAAATGTCGATGTCGGCAGGATGGATGCTACGGGTTTGGGTATTCAGGATGTTTAATCCCCTGAAGGTGCCTATCAATATAGAATCTGCATTGTAGTGAGTCATGACCCGCACGGTATTGTTGCTCAGTCCTGAATTTTCTGTGTTTAGACAGGAGAATGTCTTTTTTTCTCCGTCAAAGAAGCAGATGCCGCTGTTTTCAAAACCCATCCAAAGATTCCCGTTATTGTCGGGTAACAAAACGGTTATTTCGTCTGCCGGCAGATGACATTCGGGGGAATGTTGTGCCGAAAAATGCTGTTTCAATTTCCAGTCGTGCGTAAAAATATAGAGCCCGGAGTTTTGTGTGCCGAGATAGATAGTTCCTTGCCGGTTTTGTGCGATGGATAAAATTTGAGAGCCGATTTCCGTTTCCAGCCGGATGGGGCTTGTCGTTTGGTCTTTGTTGCATTGAAGGATACGGTTACCGATGGCCGCATAGACGTTTCCGTCTGTGTGCTGGAACAGTTGGTTGATGGTGTTGGTCGGGTATTCCGGATGGATGGATTGCGGATAGAAACGGGTGAGCTTTTGGGTTTGATAGTCGATGCAGTTTACTCCGTTGGAGGTACCAATCCAAATGTTTTGATGACTGTCTTCTGCAAAACAGCGAATATAGTTGTCGCTCAGTGTGGTGGTGTCATTTACCTCATTCTGATAGATTTTGAATTCATATCCGTCGAACCGATTGGCCCCGTTGCGTGTCCCGAACCAGATGTAACCGTCTGAATCTTGAAAAATGTCCAATACCGAGACTTGCGACAATCCATTTTCAACTCCCAAATGGGAGAAAAAGAAATTTTTACTATATGCTCCTTTTGCATATAGTAAAAGGATGAGAATAAAGGGAATCGTTATTGGACGCCGTATAATCATGAGGTAGATAATTTAAATATCGTGTAAAGATATGAAATGTTTTTGAATAATGATATTCCCTTTGGCAGGTAAATGGAATTTCCTTGGCGGGAAAATCCATTTACCATGCGGGAAAAAGCTTCGAATGTTTTTTCGCCAAGTTTGTCTTCGGATAAAATTCGAGCAGATGTTAAGTCTGATATTGTTTTTAATAGAAAAGTAACAGAGTCGTCTTTTGTTATTAATATGAAATGGTTATTTTTGCAAAATATGTGAAGGCTTAAGAAACATTCGATGCGTCAGAAAACAGAAGAGGACTTGTGGAGGCTTTGCTTGGAGGGTGATCGGATGGCAATCGAAGAAATGTATTGTCGTTTTTATCCTCTTTTGTATAATTATGGAGTAAAGTGGATTTCGGATAAGGAGCTGGTAGAAGATTGCATACAAGATGTTTTCATAAAAATCATACAGAACCATACCCATCTGATGCCTACGCTGAGTGTGAAGGGTTATTTGCTGAAGGCTTTGCGTAATAAGATTCTCGATTGTTTTGAAAAAGAGCGGATAACGGAACCGATCGAGGGGTATGAAGAGGCGTTTGCGGAAGAGATGGCAATAGGTGAGGCGGAAGATGGTGACGAACAGACGGAGTTGCTTTTGCGTTCTTTTTCGGAGTTGTCGCCCCGTCAGCGTGAAATTCTTTATTTATATTATGTAAACGAATTAACGCATGAAGACATCGCCCGGCTGCTGGGCATTAATTATCAGTCGAGTAAAAACCTGTTATTTAGGAGTTTGTCGAAATTAAAGAAAATTTTTATTCAAAACACACATTTTCCTTCAAAAAAGTGAGTACCACAATCGTTTTGTCCCGTATTAAATAAAAAAGATAAAGCGATTGGTGAGAAAAAAAACAAACATACAAAAAGAATCCTTTTTTCAGGCGGGGCAAGAGCTGTTGCAGAAAGTCAGGAAGAGCGAAACCGTGTGTGATGCGGACGTGCGGGCTTCGTGGAAACGGCTGGAAGCGCGTTTGGACAGGGAGCGCACGCGTAAGTTGCGGATACGGTATGGATGGTCGGCGGTTGCTGCTTCGGTGGCTTTGTTGTTGGCTGTCGGCGTAGGGTTTTGGGTGACGGAACGAGATGATTCGGCTGTTTCGTTGAGCTTGTTGGATAAAGAGGTTCCGGCGTTAAATGAAAACGAGGTTGTTTTGATTGCTCAGAACGATCGGATGCAACTGAAAGACGAGTCTTCTGTGGTTTATGGGGAAGACGGTCAAGCCGATTTGAAGGAACAGGTTGTGAAGAAAGTTTCCGAGCCGGAAACGAAAAAGAAGGAAGAAACAAAGATCAATCAAATCGTTGTCCCGAAAGGGCGAAAGGTGGATATTACCTTTTCTGATGGAACGAAGATGTATGTCAATGCCGGTTCGCGTGTGATTTATCCGGCGTTGTTTGCCAAAGACAAACGTGAAATTGTTGTAGAGGGTGAGGTCTATTTGGATGTTCGAAAAGACCCGTCGCGTCCCTTCATCGTCAAGACAAAAGAGTTTGAGGTAAAGGTGTTGGGGACGCAATTTAATGTCTGCGCCTATGAGGAAGACTCCGAAGCCTCTGTCGTTTTGGTAGAGGGAAAGGTCGAAGTCCAAACAGAAACGGGTAACGAAAAAACGACATTGGCTCCTAATCAGTTGATTGCTGTAAGCGAAGGCGGAACTTCCGTGAAGGAGGTCGATGTGTTCGAATACATTTGTTGGAAGGATAATATGATGTTGTTGAACAACCGCACGGTAGGGGAAGTGGTAGAACGGTTGTCCCGCCATTATGGTCGTTCCATCGTCTGTGAGGCAGACGTTGCAAATATCCCGATTTCAGGGAAATTGGATTTGCGCGAAGAAACGGAAGATGTGGTGAACATACTTTGCCAATCGTTGTATTTGGCATACCATATAGATGAAAATAATCGAATAGTATTAACTAAAAAATAATGCCTATGTAAATAAGAAATGCTTTTTGTTGTAAACAAAAAAAGAATCGGGCGATTGCCAGATCGTCCGATTCCAGAAATTAAGTTTAATCCAATAAATCATGAATTAAAGAAAAACGTTACAAATGTATGAAAAAGAATGAAGAAATCGAGTGGAAATCGGCTCATTTTCTGAAAAGCGCCTGTTTGGCACTTTGTTTAGCCGGTTTGGGAGGACCTGCTGTATATGCTGATGTGTCGTATGCAGAGTCTACTTTGTTGACCGTTCAAATGAATGAACGGAGTGTGAAGGATGTTTTTGATTACATCGAGGAGAACAGCGAATTTATTTTTGTGTATCATGGCGCGAATATCGACTTGAACCGAATGGTGAGCGTCGATGTCAAAAACCGTACAGTGGAAAACATTTTGCATCAAATGTTTGATGGTACAAATGTTGAATTTATCATTAATAACCGTCAGATTATTGTACGGAAGAAAGCGGTTTCCGGAAATCCTGTTGTACTTCCGGTTGGACAGCAAGATAAGAAAATTTCTGTTTCGGGAACGGTAAAAGATGCGGCAGGCGAGCCTTTGATTGGGGTGAACGTCATTGTTAAGGGAACGACTATTGGTAATGTAACAGACATAGATGGTCATTTTACTTTGTCGGATATTGCTCCGAATGCTATTCTTCAGATTTCTTATATTGGTTACCAAACGGTAGAAGTTCCCGCAAAAGCGAATGTTTCTGTTGTATTGAAAGAAGACAGTGAACAGTTGGATGAGGTAGTTGTGACTGCGTTGGGTATCAAACGGGAAGAGAAGGCTTTGGGATATGCTGTACAGAAGGTATCTGGAGAGTCGTTGAATGCTGTTAAATCGGTTAACGTGGCGACGAATCTGACCGGTAAGATTGCGGGTTTGAACGTACAGAACAGTACGGAGTTCAACGAATCGCCTTCTCTTTCGTTACGTGGTGAAACTCCCTTGCTGGTAGTAGATGGTGTGCCTTATAGAAATATGTCTTTAAGCGATATCGCTCCGGATGATATTGAATCTGTCGATGTCTTGAAAGGAGCGACGGCATCAGCTTTGTACGGTGCGCGTGGCGGTAGTGGTGCGATAATGGTTACAACCAAGAAAGGTGCAGAAGAAGGTTTGCAGATTGAAGTGAATAGTAGCACAATGTTCAATGCCGGTTATTTGAAGTTGCCTGAAGTTCAGACTTCTTATAGTACGGGACAAGCTGGAAAATATTTGGCAGGTAGTTATGTCTGGGGTGATAAAATGGATATCGGACGCGAAGCGTTGCAATGGAATCCATATACCTACGAATGGGAGATGCGTCCGTTGGTTTCGGTTGGTAAAGATAATTTGAAGAATTTCCAGGAATTGAGTTTTGTGACAAACAATAATGTCAGTGTGACCCAGAAAGGGAAATTGGGAAGTTTCCGGACTTCGTTGACGCATGTATATAACAAAGGTCAATGGCCGAACGAAAAGTTGAATAAGTTGACCTATACGGCTTCCGGAACCATGAATGTAGGTAAATTCACTGCAGATGCAGGTATTACGTATAACAAGCGTTTCTATCCAAATATGGGTGGAACAGGTTATGGAGGTAGCGGTTATTTGTATAACCTGTTGATTTGGAGTGGTGCGGATTTTGATATTCGCGATTATAAGAATTATTGGATTCCCGGAAAAGAGGGCGAGTTGTCTAACTGGATGGATCGTAGCTGGTATGAGAATCCCTATATGATTGCCAATGAAGTCACGACTGCCAACGATTACAATTTGGTCAATGCATATGTGAATGCTTCTTATGAGATTCTACCTTGGTTGAAAGCAACGTTACGTTCCGGTGCTGATTATTATGGAAGCAAAACGGAATGGAAGACGCCGATTGGTTCTTCGGCGGGTTGGGGCTCGAAGAAAGGCTATTATGGAATACGGGAAGAAAGCGGATTTAGTATCAACAACGATTTGCTGTTGATGGCGGAAAAACAATTTGGTGATTTTTCAGTAGATGGTTTTATTGGTGGTTCTATCTATTATTATAACACCAATTCATTGACAGGTGAGACAAAGAACGGTATCATCCTCCCGGAATACTATTCTTTACAGGCTTCGGTCGAACCGGCTACAGCAAGTAAAAGTTTCTCGCAAAAACAGGTTAATTCTATTTATGGAAAAGTGGCGGCTTCGTGGAAGAGTACGGTGTTTGTAGAGGTGACTGGGCGTAATGACTGGTCTTCGACGTTACCAGAAGAAACCCGTTCTTATTTTTATCCGTCGGTCGCAGGTAGCCTTGTGTTGTCTGAATTTATTCCAATGCCATCTTGGGCAAGTTTCTGGAAAGTACGTGCTTCTTGGACAAAGACCAAGCAGGATGCCGGAGTATATGATATTAATAAAGTATATTCGATTACAACGAATGTCTGGAATGATTTGACAGCTGCTTATAATCCGCGTTCCATGCGAAGCGCACTCTTGAAACCTTCGGAATCCAGAACATATGAAATTGGTACAGCATTTAGCTTCTTGCAAAATCGTTTGCGGGTGGATTATGCTTATTATAATAAAGAGAATTATAACAATACGCGCTCCGCATCGTTGAGCCCGACTACCGGTTATACAAGTACGTTAATTAATTACGGTGAAACGCAAGTTCGTAAAGGACATGAAATTACAGTATCCGGTGATATTATCAAACGTGATGATTTGATGTGGACTGCTACGTTCAACTGGGCACGTGACCGTTATTATTATGGCGATATCGACCCGGTTTATTCAACGCAGAAACCTTGGGTGGCAAAAGGAGAACGTTGGGATTGGATTTCCGCTTACGATTATCAACGTGATAAAGATGGAAATATCATCCATAACAGCGAAGGACTTCCATTGATTAACCCATATGAAAGTCTTCAAGGTTATACCTCGCCTGATTGGATTTGGGGGTTGTCGACTACGTTGAAATGGAAGAACTTTACATTCGACATTGCTGTAGACGGTCGTGTGGGTGGTTTGGCTCATTCGCAGACAGAACAGGCATTGTGGAATTCCGGTGCGCATATTGACAGCGACAACCAATATCGATATGATGAGGTGGTAAATGGCAAGTTGACCTATATTGGTGAAGGTGTGAAGTTGGTTTCCGGTAGTGCCGAATGGGATTCATACGGAAATGTATTGAGTGATGATCGTGTTTTTGCTCCGAATGACATAGTGGTTTCTTATGAGTCGTATATGACGAAAATGAATCCATATATAGGATCTATCCGGACGCAGAATTTATTAGATCAAACATTTATCAAATTAAGAAATGTGGCGATCAATTACAGTTTGCCAAAGAATATTTGTGAGAAAATCAAGATGCAAGGAGTTACGGTGGGTATTGTTGGTCAGAACCTGTTGATGTGGACAAAAGAGTTCCGCTTCGCAGATCCGGATAAAGGTTCCGATAACATCAATACGCCTTCTACTCGTTTGATTGGTTTTAATGTGAAACTTGACATATAATTATAGGAATATGAAATCAATAAGAAATATAGCACTCGGGTTAAGTTCAATTCTATTTTTAGGATGTTCGAATTTCGAAGACGTTAATACGAATCCGGATTCGTCTACCAATGTGAATTCTTCTTTGTTGGCGACAGGCGCGATAGCGGGTATCATGGAGTCTTCCGGTACGGGTAAATCATTTGTAACCCATTTGTTTATAACAAAATATTTGGGATGGGGAGAAGGTGCAGTCAGCGGTCAATATAATGACTTCGGCCGGACGGATTTTAGTGATTATGCTAATTTGCTGGATTATCAGACGATGGCAGAATTGGCTCCCGAAGGATATGAAGAGGCTTACAGTGGATTGGCATCTCTTTTGAAGGCGTATGTATTGTTTAATCATACATTGGAAGTTGGCGATATTCCTTATACTGAAATCCTGAAAGGGGAAGAAGGTTTATTGACGCCGGTTTATGACACGCAGAAAGATGTTTGTTTGCATGTTTTGGAAGACTTAGAAAGTGCGTATGCCAACCTGTCGGTCGCAAAAGACTTTGACGGTGACATTGTTTTCGGTGGTAGCGCAAAGCAATGGGCGAAAGTGGCAACCGCTTTGCAACTGCGAGTACTGATTAATTTATCAAAGAAAGAATCGGATGCAGATTTGCGAGTGGCGGAACGTTTCAGAGATGTTTATCAGAATGGAATGTTGATGGAGTCCAATTCGGATAATTTGCAGTTAGTCTATTCGGACAAAGCCGGACAATTTTATCCGTACCACTCTTCCGGAAATAAACATTGGGCGTATGCGATGTTGTCTGATTTTTTGGTGAAATTGTTGAAAGATAATGAGGATTATCGTCTGTTTTATTTTGGAAAACCGGCACAAGCACAGGTGGATGCTGGTGTGGATGCTGGTTCGTGGGATGCGTTTGTGGGGGTTGACCCGACTGCTCCAATCTCGGAAGTTAAAGATCATTATGCCGCAGGTGATTGTAGTGGTCTGAACACACGCTACATCGAGTATGCACCGGGAGAACCCTTGATCCGGCTCGGTTATGCAGAACAAAATTTCATTTTGGCGGAAGCTGCTTTACGCGGGTGGATCGATGCGGATCCGGCAATGTATTATAAAGAGGGAATCCGCGCCAGCATGGAGTTTATTAGCAGCAATACGCCGGATGAGGAACAGTATCATTATGGACATCCAATTACAGATGCCTATATCAATGAATTCCTGGCACGTGAATCCATCCAGTTGAGCGGTGATGTTGAAACTGATATGAGGAAGATTATGGAGCAGAAATACATCGCTGCGTTTATGCAGTTACCCTATCAACCTTATTACGATTATCGCCGTACGGGTTATCCCATCTTGCCAATTAATCCGGAAACGAGTCAGAATTTCAATGCGCCGGATAAGTTGCCGATGCGTTGGCAGTATCCGGATGTAGAGATTTCTTATAATACGGAAAATGTAGAGGCTGCAATCGAGCGTCAATACGGCTCTGATGAAGTGAACAAGTTAATGTGGTTGCTTCAATAAGAAAGTGAGATGAGAAGTTGGCTAATAAGTATTTTGTTGATTTTTACCGGGACCTCCTTTATGGAGGTTTCCGGCAAAGATCCGTTGCAATTGAACGTTTTGCAGTTGAATGTTTGGCAAGATGCGACACAGGTGGAAGGCGCGTTTGATGCTATTGTGGATGAGATAGCCAAGCATCAGCCGGATGTGGTGACTTTTTGTGAGGTTCGGAATTATAAGGGCGTGAAATTTACGGAACGATTATGTCGGGAGTTGAAGTCCAAAGGTGCAGTTTACTATACGTTCGATTGTTTAGATGGAGGGATAATCAGTAAATATCCAATTGAGGAAAGTTCTATTTTGGATCAGACCTCGATTAACCGGGCTGTGATTCGTGTAGGTTTTCAGAAAATAGCGGTCTATGCCGCGCATTTGGATTATACACATTATGCTTGTTATTTGCCAAGAGGATATGACGGCGTTACTTGGAAAGAACGGCCATTTCCGGAATCGATAGAAGAAATTTTAGCACAGAATGATGCTTCTAAACGGCCACAACAGATAAAAATATTGATCGAACAGGCTGAAAAAGATTTGTCTGAAGATTGTTTAATTATTGTAGGTGGTGATTTTAATGAGCCTTCGTGGTTAGATTGGCAAGCAGATACAAAAGATTTGTATGATCATCAGGGCTTTGTTGTTCCTTGGACTACGACAAAGATTTTGGATGGACATGGTTATAAAGATGCTTATCGGGTGAAATATCCGAGTGCTGTGACGCATCCGGGTTTTACTTGGGTAGCTGATAACGCAGATAAGAAAGTAGAAGAATTGGCATGGGCGCCTAAATCTGATGAGCGGGATCGTATTGATTTCATCTTTTATAAAGGGAAAGGAATCAAAGTGCTCGATGCTGCAGTGTTTGGTCCGAAAGGTTCGATAGTGAAGGGGCAAAGGATCAAGGAAACTTCGAAAGACAAGTTTATAGAACCTTTAGGCGTTTGGCCGAGTGACCATAAAGGAGTTTGGGTTACGTTGAAAATCAGATAAAGATTTGTAAAAGGTTATTTCGAATGTCGGGATAACCTTTATTTTTGTGTATTAATATCAAATGATTTAATCATATGAAAGTTTTGCATCAAGTAATATGGTTGTTCGCAGTGGGTTGTTTGTTTGCGTGTACATCGGGTAAGCCTGCGGATAAGAAGAATTTGAAAAACTCATTCCTCACCGTCCTCTCTTGGAACATCTGGCACGCGGGGCATACAGAGACTTACGGGCAAAAAGCGTGCGACGGGTGTATTGGTATCTTGAAACAGAGTGGGGCCGATGTCGTATTGATGGTGGAGACCTATGGGGCGTCGGACAAGGTGGCGGATTCGCTTGGCTATTACCACCGGCTTTTATCCAGTAACCTGTCGGTTTACAGTCGTTATCCGATAGTGAAGACGTTTACGTTTCCGGACAGCATTGCTACGTTTAATTTCGGTGGTGTGGAGATTGATGTAAACGGTAAGCGGGTACGCGTCTTCGACACGTGGATTCATTATCTGCCGGATATGCGCTTGACTCCGACCGACAAGAGCGAGGCGGAGATTTTGGCGTGGGATGACGCTGGGACGCGCGACGAGGAGATGCGGACGATTCTGAACCTGTTGAAGCCTTTTATGACGGAAGCCGACCGCATCCCGATTATCATGGGCGGGGATTTCAACAGTCACTCGCATTTGGACTGGACGGAGGCAACGAAGGATATGTATAATCACGGTGGTGCGGTGGTCAACTGGACGGTTTCGCGGATGATTGCCGACGCCGGTTTCAAGGATAGCTTTCGCGAGGTGAATCCCGACCCAGTGGCAAATATCGGTACCACATGGCTGATCGACGCCGATTCGTTAGCTACACCCCGGCGACAGGACCGTATCGACTATATTTATTATATAGGGAAACCTTTGCAGGCTGTGCAGTCGCAGTGTTATGATCATTTGTTGGAAGGTAATTTCCGTTTTGCCGGTGGGGAATTTTTTTATCCCTCCGACCACGGTTTCGTGTTGACGACCTTTGAATGGAAAGAACAATAAGCGAGAGTCTTGGATGAGGTGTTTATCTAAAGCTGGATAAAGCGTTTATCTAACGTTAGATAATGTGTTTATCTAATAGTGAATAAGCAGATCATTTAAAATAGAATAAAGTAATGAAGAAAATCTATGTATGTGTATTGTCCTGCATGGTCGCGGTGGATGCGCTGGCGGCTTATACGGGACATGTCTTTGTCGACAAGAACGGAAACGGCGTCTTCGACAAAGGCGAAAAGACGCTCTCTGGTGTGATGGTGTCGGACGGGCTGAACGTAGTCAAGACGGAACGTGATGGTTCTTTCGCCCTGCCCGGTCATGAGAAAGAGCGGTTTATTTTCATCACGACTCCTTCGGGCTATCGGACGAACAATGCCTATTATCGCCGGATCGAAACGGGGCAGACGGTGTATGATTTTGGTGTGACGCCTTACAACGCGCATGTCGGGAAGGATGGAAGCCATCGGTTCGTCCATCTTTCGGATACGGAGATTTCCGGTCCGGGTTCCGTTGACGAACATACTGATTGGGTACAGAATCTGCGCGATTATGCAGCCAACGAGGATGTGGCGTTTATTATCCATGGTGGTGATATATGTTATGAGACGGGGCTGAAGAAACATATCCAGTTGATGAATACGGAGAACATGAATGTCCCGGTGTTCTATTCTATCGGGAATCACGATTTGGTGAAAGGGGCTTATGGCGAAGAGCTGTTCGAGTCGCTCTATGGACCGACTTGGTATTCTTTTGATGTAGGGAGTGTCCATTATGTCGTGACGCCGATGATGGGGGGTGATTATGCGCCTTCTTACCGTCCGTCGGACGTATATAAATGGTTAAAGAACGATTTGGCGCAAATCCCTGAAGGTAAACCGGTGATTGTTTTCAATCATGATTTGCCAACAGTAGGGGAGGACTTTGTGTTCCGTACGAAAGACGGCGTAGAGTTGGATTTGGATGCCTATAATCTGAAAGCGTGGTTATACGGTCATTGGCATATCAGCCACATTCATAAGCATAAGAAAGCGTATAGCATCTGTACGTCGACACCGATACGCGGGGGGATCGACCATACCCCTTCGGCCTTTCGGGTGATGAATATCGATGGAGAGGGGAATTTCTCGTCCGAGTTACGTTATACGTATATGGATAAGGCGTTGCAAATCGCTTCGGTGAACGACGGGGAGGCACCTTGTACGCCTTCGGGTAATGTGCTGTTGTCGGTCAATGCCTATTCGTGCGTCTCGCCGGTGAAACAGATGACTTATACTTGTCGGCTGGACGACGGAAGTGTTTTGGCCCAAAAGAAACTTGAGCAGCAGACCGATTTTAACTGGTTGGCAGAAATACCGGTCGGCTCCGGCTGGGAAGGGCAGCGGATGACTGTCCGGGTGAGAGCAGAATTTGCCAATGGGGAGGTGGCTTCTACGGAACGTTCCTTTACCTATCGTCCCGGCATGACGACTGTTCGTTTGGGGGAAGATTGGACCAATTTGTTGGGAAATCCCCGTCATGACGGTGTGTGTGAAAATTCCGAATCGGGAACACTGCGTTTGGCGTGGGTACAGAATGTCGGTTCTAATATTTATATGACTGCCCCGATGGTGTATAACGGAAATGTATACATGGCTTCGGTGGATGAGAATTATACCGGAAAGGCATCGGTTGTTTGCATGGATGCGCAGAGCGGTCAGGTACGCTGGAAGTTCCCGACGCACCATTCGGTAAAGAATACGATTGTGGCAGCCGATGGAGTGGTTGTCGCCCAAGATGTAGAAGGACATTGTTATGCGCTGGAGGCCTCTACCGGTCGGTTGGTATGGGAAAAGCAGTTGCCAATTGAACCCGTTTTACCGACATTGATCGAAGGTTTGGTTCAAAAGGACGGCGTGATTTATGCCGGTTCGGGAAAAGGGTTATGCGCAATTGAGGCGAAAAGTGGCAAGGTGTTGTGGCAGAATGCGGACTGGCGGCAGAACCAGGGTTCGACGGCAACTCCTTCGGTGGACAATGATGTGCTGATTTGCAGCACGCATTGGGGGGCTTTGTATGGGAACGATGCGAAGACGGGTAAAATGCTGTGGAGCATGGAAAAAGAGGGAATCCGGCATCGCTCTTCGTCGGCTGTCATGCGTGGAGATTTCTTTTACCTGACATCCGACGGGTCGTTGTTTTTGATGGAGACAAAGACCGGACGTATCTTGCAGCAGAAGAAATTGCCGTTTAATGTGAACGTCGCTTCGTCCCCTTTGGTGACGGACAAAGAGATTATCTTTGGTACGGCTTCGGACGGTGTTGTCGCATTAGACCGGGAAACCTGGGCAGAGAAGTGGCGTTATCGGACGGAAAAGTCGATGATTTACACAGCTCCTTATGTCCGGAATCCTGCTGCTACGGTGGAGGCAAGCCCGGTGTTGGTGGGTAATATGGTCCTTGTCGGTGCTTCGGACGGCCTGTTGTATGGATTGGATAAAGAAAGCGGGGCTGTATTGTGGAGCCATCCGGTGGGTGCACCTGTTTTTGCTTCGGTTTCCGTTTCCGGAAATACGGTATTCGCTGCCGATTACGGAGGAAATGTGTACGCGTTTGTTTTTGAACAGCGTTG